>DATAAL010000526.1:0-6556 GCA_036260145.1 Longimicrobiaceae bacterium
GTGATCCCCCGGTCCAGCAGGAACGCCTGCAGCGACTCGGGGGCGAGCCGGTCCTCCTCCGGGAGAGGGTGGAGCGCGGCGCCCTGCGCCAGGTACGGCCACGTCTCCCACACCGCCGCGTCGAAGCCCGGGGAGGCCACCTGCGTGGCGCGGTCGCCCGGGACGACGCCGAAGGCCCGGACGTGCCAGGCGACCAGGTGCGCGAGCGCGCCGTGCGAGACCATCACCCCCTTGGGCGTGCCGGTGGAGCCGGAGGTGTAGATCACGTACGCCAGGCTCTCGGGCGTCAGCGGGACGACCGGTGCCGTGTCGATGCCGGCTCCCTCCAACGCGGCGTCGAGGCAGACGGCCTCCGCCCCCTCCGGGAGGTGGGCCCGCAGCGCCTGACGGGTGACCACCAGCCGGGCGCCGGAGTCGCGGACCATGAAAGCCAGGCGCTCGACGGGATAGCGGGGGTCCAGCGGGAGGTAGGCACCCCCGGCCTTGAGGACCGCCAGGACCGCGATGGTCAGGTCGGCGGAGCGCTCGAGGCAGACGCCCACCAGTGACTCCGGTCCGACGCCGCGGGCACGCAGGTGGTGGGCGAGCCGGTTGGCCCGGCGGTCCAGCTCCGCGTAGGTGAGGACGCCGTCGCCGGAGACCACGGCGGGGGCGTCGGGCGTGCGGGCGGCGTGCCCGGCGAAGAGCTCGTGGACGCAGCGCTCGCGCGGGTACTCCAGAGCGGCGCCGCTCCCCCCCTCCAGCACCCGGGCGAGCTCCCCCTCCTCCAGCAGCGACACCTCCGAGAGACACCGCCCCGGGTCCGCGGCCATCGCCTCCAGCAGCACCCGCAGGTGCCCCGCCATCCGCTCGATCGTCTCCGCGTCGAAGAGCGCCACCCGGTAGACCAGCCTCCCGGTCAGCGTCTCCCCGTCCCCATCCAACACCGACAGCTCGAGGTCGAACCTGGCGATCCCCGCCCCGGCCTCGAACGGCTCCACCCGCACCTCTCCGAGCGAGAGCCGCTCGCCGCGCTGCATCCGCTCCAGGGAGAAGGTCACCTGGAAGAGCGGGGAGTGCGTCAGGCTGCGCTCTACGTCCAGCTCGTCGACCAGCCGCTCGAAGGGGAGGTCCTGGTGCGCGTAGGCTCCCAGCGCGGCCTCCCGGGCACGGCGGACGAGATCGCCGAGGGTGGGATCGCCCGACAGGTCGCCCCGCATGGCCAGCAGGTTCACGAAGAAGCCGATCAGCCCCTCGGTCTCCGCCGAGCTCCGCCCCGCGACCGGGCTCCCCACCACCACGTCGTCCTGGCCGGCATAGCGGCCGAGCAGCGCCTGCCAGGCCGCGAGCACGGTCATGAAGAGTGTCGCCCCTTCGCGCCGGGCCAGGGAGCGCAGCTCCCGGGTCAGCCCGGCCGGGAGGACGAACTCATGGCTCCCGGCGACGGCGCCCAGCCCGGCCGTGCGAGGCCGGTCGGTGGGGATCTCCAGCAGCGGCGGCGCGCCCGCCAGGCGCTCCTTCCAGTACTCGAGCTGCGCGTCCAGCACCTCGCCCGCCAGCCACTTCCTCTGCCAGGAAGCGAAGTCCGCGTACTGCACCGGCAGCTCTGGCAGGGCCGGCTCCTCGCCCCGGGTGAGGGCGCCGTAGAGCGCCGAGACCTCGCGCACCAGCACGCCGGTGCTCCAGCCGTCGCTGACGATGTGGTGCAGGGTGAAGAGGAGCACGTGGTCGTCCTCGCCCAGCCGCAGCAGGGTGCTCCGCAGCAGCGGCCCCCCGGCGAGGTCGAACGGGCGCAGCGCCTCCGCCTCCGCCAGACGCTCCGCCTCCGCCCCGGCGTCCGGGGCTCCCCGGAGGTCGACGGTCTCCAGCGTGACGGAGCCCACCGGGTGGATCACCTGTACCGGCGCGCCCTCGTGCTCCGCGAAGACCGTGCGCAGGGTCTCGTGGCGCCGTACCAGGGCGTCCAGGCTCCGCCGGAGCGCGCCCCCGTCGAGCGCGCCGCGCAGGCGCAGCGCGAAGGGCATGTTGTAGGCGGCGCTCTCCGGCTCCAGCCGGTCCACCAGCCAGAGCCGCTGCTGCGCGAAGGAGAGTGGCAGCCGTCCCCCCCGCGGCGCCCGCTCGATCGCCGGGAGCGCCGCGGCACCGCCAGCCCGAAGGAGCGCGTCGACGCGTCCGGCCAGCACGGCCACTGTGGGCGCCTCGAACAGCGCCCGCAGCGGCACCTCCACGCCCAGGCTCCGCCGCACGCCGGAGACGACCCGCATCGCCAGGAGCGAGTGGCCGCCCAGGGTGAAGAAGCTCTCCTCCACGCCGACGCGCTCCGCCCCCAGCACCTCGCTCCAGATCGCGCACAGCAGCTCCTCCGTCGGCGTGCGCGGCGCCACGTACCCCTCCCCGGCCGACAGCTCCGGCGCCGGCAGGGCGCGCCGGTCCAGCTTGCCGTTCGCGTTCAGCGGCAGGGAGTCCAGCACCACGAAGGCCGACGGCACCATGTACTCCGGCAGCCGCTCCCCCAGCCGGGTGCGGAGCGTCTCCACCAGCCCGACGTCCCGGGCCTGCACCCGCGCCCCACCCTCCTCCGCGAATACGGTGCGATAGAAGGGGCTGGTCCGGTATCCTCCACCGTGGTGCCAGGAGGTGAAGTCGAAGGCGACGTCCGCCCGGCCCACCCGCACCAGGCGTCCGCGCACCCCGTAGTGCGGCGTGACTCCGTTGTCCGAGAGGGCGCTCCAGCACTCCACCTCGACGCGGTCACCCGCAACCACCTCCACGCCGGGATCGAACAGGGGGAAGTAGACGGGGAACCAGGCGGTCTCCTCCTCCATGATGTCCAGCACTCCACCCTCGGCTACCTCCATGCGCAGCCAGAGCAGCAGCCCGTCCACGCGCCCCGCCCGCTCCATCACCAGCGTCTCACGCCGCACGTACTCCGGCGCCACCGCACCGGCACCGAAGTCCAGCTCCTCGAAGGTTCCGATGCCGGAGAGCCGGTGGTCCGCGGGGAAGTCGCGGATGCACAGGCGGAGGTCGAACGGCTCTCCCACCTCCGCGAAGATCTTCTCCAGGTAGTGGGAGGCAGCCGGACCCAGCCGTGGATTCCGCCGGATCTCCTCCGGGAGCGTGACCGCGGCCATGCAGGTGAGGGCGAGCCCGGGGATCATCACCGCGCCCGGCGCGAGAAGCCGGCGCACGTCGTTCAGGATCACCGCGGCACCCTCACCCCCGGCGATCGCCTCCACGATCTCCGAGACACACACCTCGGCAAGCTCGGGGAGCGTGACGGTGCGGGCGTCCCCGTGAACGAGCGTGATGCGGTCCTCCAGCCCCAGCGCCCGGATGCGCTCCCGCGCGCTCCGGTATGCGGACTCCAGCAGCTCGATCGCGTAGACGTGCCGCGCCCCGGCCTCCACGGCCATCCGGGCCAGGACGGCGTCCGCTCCGGTACCGACGTCCAGCACCACACGTCCGGGGGCGTGCCGCTCCAGGGCGGTCCGGTAGCGCGCCATGCGCCGCTCGTCGTGCGTGAGCCCCTGGTAGATGACCTCGTCGTAGACGAAGTACTCCCCGATCGAAGGCCACAGCTCGCACGAGCGCGTCTTCTCGGGCACCACGTACGCCACCAGGCGCTTCTGCCCCGGCACGTCCTCCCGCACCTGCACCACCGCCTCCCGCACCCCCACCTGCTCCCCCAGCGCGCTCTCGATCTCCCCCGGCTCGATCCGGAACCCCCGGATCTTGACCTGCTCGTCCATCCGCCCAGGAACTCCAGCTCGCCCTCCGCGGTCCGGCGCACCCGGTCCCCCGTGCGGTACAGCCGCGCCCCCGGCTCACCGGAGTACGGGTCCGGTACCAGCGTCTCCGCCGTCAGCTCCGGGCGGCCCAGGTAGTCGCGCGCCACGCTCGCCCCGCCGATGCACAGCTCCCCCGGCACCCCCACCGGCACCAGCCGGAGAGCTCCGTCCAGCACGTAGAGCAACGCGTTCCCCAGCGGACGGCCCACCCACTGCCGCCGCGCCTCCCCCGCGCGCACCAGGTGCGTGGCGCAGATGACCGCCCCCTCCGTGGGGCCGTAGAGCACGTGGACGGCGGCCGCGGGGAACACTTCCCGCATTTCCTCCAGCAGCTCGGGCGCGACCGCCTCCCCGCCCACGAACACCCGCCGCAGCCCCGGCAGGGTGCTCCCCCTGCCCCGCAGTACCCGCGTGATCTCGCGCATTAGCGCGGGGACGGCATGCAGCGCGGTGCATTCGGCCAGCCCCTCCACCAGGCGCTCCGTCTCCAGCACCTCTTCGCGCGCGACCATGCGCACGGCGCCCCCGCCCAGCAGCGGGAGCACCGATTCGAAGAGCCAGATGTCGAAGGCGAAGCTCGCCAGCGACGGCATCCGCTCACCGGCAGCGAAGCCGAAGGCCTCCTGTGCCGCGCGCAGTGTGTGCAGCAGGGCCCGGTGGGTGACGCGCACCCCCTTAGGCCGCCCCGTCGACCCCGAGGTGTAGATCACGTACGCCAGCTGGCTCCCCTCGCCCTCCACCGGGGGCGCCGCGGGGCTCTCCGCCGCGATGCGTCCGGCGCCCGCGTCCAGCAGCAGCACCCGGGCGCCGAGCACCGGGAGGGTGTCGTGCAGGCGCTCCTGCGTCACCAGCACGGTCACGCCCGCGTCGCGCAGCATGTACTCCAGGCGTCCCGCGGGGTAGGTGGGGTCCAGCGGCACGTAGGCGCCGCCGGCCTTCCAGATCCCCAGGGTCGCCTCCAGCAGGGTCGGTCCGCGCTCCAGACAGACACCCACCGGCGTCTCCGGCCCCACGCCCAGGTCCCGCAGCGCGTGCGCCAGCCGGTTGGCGCGCGCCTCCAGCTCCGCGTAGGTGAGCGCCTCACCCCCACCCCAGACGGCCGTCGTCTCGGGCGTGCGCGCCGCCTGCTCCGCGAAGAGCCGCGGCACCAGCTTGTCCTGTGGGTAGCTCCGCGCGGCGTTCCACTCCTCCAGGAGCCGGCGCTCCTCCGGCGCGCTCACCAGGCGTAGCTCGGAGATCCGCTGGTCCGGGTCGGCGGCCGCACCTTCCAGCAGCAGGCGGAAGTGCTCCGCCATGCGCTCGGTCGTGGAGCCCTCGAACAGGTCGGTGCGGTAGTCGATCCGCCCCTCGATGTGCTCGCCGACCTCGAAGAGCGTCACCCCCAGGTCGAACTTCGCCGCGGCCTCGCCCCCGCCGAGCAGCTCCATCTCCAGCTCGCCCAGGGTGAGCGTTCCCCGCTCCACGTTCTGGAGGGCGAACACGACCTGGAAGAGCGGGTTGTGCGTCAGACTCCGGTCGGGGGCCAGCTCCTCCACCAGGCGCTCGAAGGGGAGGTCCTGGTGCGCGAAGGCGCCCAGCGTCGTCTCCCGCACCCGCCCCAGCAGCTGGCGGAAGCTGGGGTCACCGCCCAGGTCGGCGCGCAGCACGAGGGTGTTGACGAAGAAGCCGATGAGCGGCTCCAGCTCGGCGCGGGTGCGGTTGGCGATGGGGGTACCGACCACCACGTCCTCGCTGGCGGCGTAGCGCCCCAGGAGGGTCTGCCAACCGGCCAGGAGGGTCATGAAGAGCGTGGCGCTCCCGCGCCGCCCCAGCTCGCGCAGCCCTCGCGTCGTCTCCGCCGACAGCACGAACGGCCGGCCCGTCGCGCTCGTCGCACTCGACAGGCTGCGGCGCGGGCGGTCGACCGGCAGCTCGAGCAGCGGCGGGGCGCCGTCGAGCGCCTGGCGCCAGTAGCGGAGCTGCGCCTCCAGGGTCTCTCCCGTGAGCCACGCCCGCTGCCAGGCGGCGAAGTCCGCGTACTGCACCGGGAGCGCGGGGAGGACGGGCGACTCGCCGCGCGAGTAGGCGCCGTAGAGGGCGGAGACCTCCTGCACCAGGACGCCGATGCTCCAGCCGTCGCTGACGATGTGGTGCAGGGTGAAGCAGAGCACCCACTCCTGGTCGGCCAGCCGCGCCAGCAGCACGCGCAGCAGCGGCCCGCGCTCCAGGTCGAAGGGGCGCCGGCCCTCCTCGGCGACCCGGCGCAGCGCCTCCCCGCGGCGGGGCTGCTCCGGGAGCCCGGCCAGGTCCAGCACCGGGAAGGGCACGGGCGACGGGGGGAGGACCACCTGCACGGCTTCCCCGCCCTCCGCCGCGAAGACGGTGCGCAGCGCCTCGTGGCGACGCACCAGCTCCGCGAGGCTGCGGCGCAGCGCCTCCACGTCCAGCGCACCGCGCAGCCCGAGCGCGAACGGCATGTGGTACGCGCTGCTCGCGGGGTCGAGCTGGTGGATGAACCAGAGCCGCTGCTGCGCGAACGACAGCGGTGCGGGCCCGTTCGCGGCGCGGCGGGTGATCCGTCCGGAGACGGAGCGCGCCGAATCCAGGGACGCTTCCACGTGCCCGGCCAGCCCCGCCACGGTGGGCGCCTCGAAGAGCGCCCGCAGAGGCAGCTCCACGCCCAGCTCCTCGCGTACCCCCGAGACCACGCGCGTCGCGAGCAGCGAGTGCCCCCCGAGCTCGAAGAAGTTGTCGTGGACCCCCACCCCCT
Source organism: Longimicrobiaceae bacterium (assembly GCA_036260145.1). Taxonomy (GTDB): domain Bacteria; phylum Gemmatimonadota; class Gemmatimonadetes; order Longimicrobiales; family Longimicrobiaceae; genus JAFAYN01. Next base: position 6,520 of record DATAAL010000526.1, read on the forward strand.
CATGGCCCAGCACCCTCGCGAACACCTGTGCCAGGAC
>DATAAL010000527.1:0-2534 GCA_036260145.1 Longimicrobiaceae bacterium
GTGGCGGGGAAGACGCAGACCATCTACCCGTGGGACTCCTGGGAGCGGGCGTACCCCACCGAGCCGGACCCGTGGTTCCACGACATCTTCCGCCCGGAGGGGACGCCGTACCGCGAGGACGAGGTCCGGCTGATCCGCTCGCTGACGGAGAGGGGGTAGGCCGCGGATCGGGTTCCTCGCCCGCCGGCCCGGAACGAACACGCGCTGCCCGACAGGCCAGCGCGTGTTCGTCCGACGGCTGCTTGAAAGCTCCGTCCTCAGCCGTGCCTGCGGGCAAGTGCAGGGGTCGCGTCGGCGTTCTCGGTTTCCGGAGTTCGAAACCAAGATACGACCCGCGTCCGGGGATGCCAGGAGAGCGTGACGGAGAGGGGTTTTCGGGGTGTAGACAGGCGGATCGCAGGGACGAACGCATCCGGCGACGAACCCCCGGGGCGGGGCGGCCTCACCTCGGCGCGCGCTTCCCCTCGACCTGCGCGAGCACCGCGCGGGCGGTCATCAGCTCCAGGGCCAGCTCCAGCGACCGCGCGTCCTCGCCGGGCGACACCGGCGCGCAGCGCGCCTCGGCCGTGACCGTGATCCGGGCGGTCCCGGCGCTCTCCTCCAGCCGGACCCCCACCACGAACCCGGGGCTGGCCTGCCGCGCCCAGGGGCCGTAGTCGACCCCGGTGGGCCACCCCTCCAGGGGCGCGCTCCGCCACGCGTCCGGGTCCTTCACCGCAGGATCGAGCCGGAACCCGAACCCGGCCAGCACCGGCTCCACCCTGCGGCGGAGGGAGTCGATCCCCAGCCGGGAGCTCTCGGTCACGCGGATGACCTCGGGGTCCGCCGGACCGCTCGCGCACGCCGTCGCCTCTCCCGCCGACCGGCCGAGCGCCTCCACGAACTCCCGGCCGAAGCGCACGGCGAGGCTGTCCCGCTCCGGGCCGGGGCGGAAGGTGGAACGCACCTCCGCCACGTACGACCCCAGCGCGAAGAGCGAGAGGTCCACGCGCATCCGCGCTCCCTCCGAGAGCCACCCCACCACCAGCCGCCGTCCGTACGCCACCCCGCCGGCGTAGGGGGCACCCACCACCTCGTTGCGCTCCACCGCGACCGAGTCGATGTCCGCGCCATGCGCGAGCCGCGCCGGGGAGGCGGCGAGCGCGGTCGCCGCGAGGTCCACCGTCACCGAGTCACAGGCGGCAGCGCAGCTCGACAGCGGGGGCAGGGGGTGCAGGTTGGCGGTGATCTCTGCCCCGTCGGGGGTCCGGTACTGGAGCTGCCCTCCGACCCGCCCCTCGAGCTGCCCCTGCGCCGCCAGCCGGAAGGCGCCGACACGCGCCGGCGGGACGAGCCGGGTGGTGAGGGTCTCTCCGGGCCTCTGCGCGGCCGCGAGCACGGGGAGCGCAGCCAGAGCCAGCGGTACGAGAACGAACAGGCGCATCGGGGAACCCACCTGGAGGAGAGCAAGGAGGTCGGGGAGGACGACGGGGAGCGGGACACGTACCGGCGCACCCGGGCCCCAAGGACGGGCTGAAAAGATGCGCAGCCCCGGGCGCGGGGTCAACCCATGAGCCTGCGCCGTGCCCCGTCCGGAGGAGGTAGAGGGGGGCGTGCGAGAGTCAGGCAGCCGGAGTCGCCACCTCCTCCAGCGGCTGGCCGGCCGCGCAGAGCGGGCATTCGGCGGGCAGCCACAGCTCGTAGTCGTCGCGGGCCACCGCTTCGACAGGCACCCCCTGCTCCGCGAAGTACCCGGCGCCGGTGGAGCCGAGGACGAGGAGCGCCCCGGCCGCGACGGGGGTGGCGCCATGCGCACGAAGCTCCTCGCAGGTGCCCCGCAGCGCGGATCCCGCGCTCATTACGTCGTCCACCATGGCGATCCGCCGCCCACGCACCTGGGGGGCCAGCGCGGGCGGGAGGCGGTAGCGCGCCCCGTACAGGCGGTCGGACGCGGGCGGCATCTCGCGCTCGGTGAAGCAGAACTCCACGTCGAGCGCGTGGGCGACGAGCTGTGCCAGGAAGGCACCGCCCAGGAGAGGCCCGCACACGGCCGAGACCTCGTAGGGGCGGAGCGCGTCGGCGAGGCGGGACACGAACGGCGCGATACGGCGCGGCTCTGCGAACAGCGGGTCGAGATCCAGCCAGAGGCCGCCATGGTGGCCCGACTCCAGCCGGTAGTGGCCCCGCCGCCCGGCGACCAGCTCCAGGAATGCCGCCGCGGTGGTCTCGGTCATGTCTCTCCCCGGTTCAGACCTGCCTCCCCTCACGACCTCCTGCACGGCGTCGGATCAAGGGGAGAAGGAGCATTTGGCTTCGCTATGGCGGGGCGCCGCCGACGGGTCCGCCCGCCGCACTCTCCGCGCCGATCAGGGCGACAATCTCCCTCAGGAGCTCGCTGGGGGGAAGGGGCTTGACCAGGTAGCACTCCGCCCCCAGGTCCGCGGCCAGGAGGCGCTCGTACTCCCGCGGGACGTGTGCAGAGACGATGCAGACCCGTACCGCGGCCGTCACGGGGTCCGCGCGCAGGTGGCGGAGGACCTCCCAGCCGTCCATAC
>DATAAL010000528.1:0-2095 GCA_036260145.1 Longimicrobiaceae bacterium
GGAGCCACTGGACACCTCGATGACCGCGGTCGGGGGGGTGAGCGACCCCAAGGCAGGTCGCGAAGAGATGGAGGCGTGGCGGATCCACACCAGGGGCAGGTTCGACATACGGATGATGGCCGGGGACCACTTCTTCATCCACAGCGCCCAGGCGCTCGTGCTGCGGGATCTGGCGCAGGACCTGCACCGGGTGCTGCGCCAGATTCCCGAGATGCCGCGGGTATAATGTCCACCACGATCTACTGGGGAGATCCCGCGGCTCGTCCGGCGCTGGAAGAGGGGGAGGTACACGTTTGGTGTGCTCCCCTGGATCCGCCGGAGGAGAGTGTGCGGCGTTACCGGGAGCTGCTCGCCACCGACGAGCTCGCGCGGGTCGACCGTTTCCGCTTCGATCGGGACCGTCGACGCTCCACTGTGGCCCGGGGGGTGTTGCGGATGCTCCTCGGGCGGTACCTGGCGGAGAGCCCCCGCCGCGTGGAGTTCCGTTACGAGTCACATGGAAAGCCTGTGCTCGCCGGGGGACCGGCAGACCGGGGGGTCCGCTTCAACGTGTCCCACTCCGGGGAGCTCGCTCTCTTCGCGTTCACCCGTGGCCGGGAGCTCGGGGTGGACGTCGAGCTGGTGCACTCCATCGAGGACGCGGAGCAGATCGCGGAGCGCTTCTTCTCGGCCGCGGAGAACGCGGTGTTCCGCTCCCTCCCCGCGGAGCTTCGGGAAGAGGCGTTCTTCAACTGCTGGACGCGCAAGGAGGCGTACATCAAGGCGGTGGGGGAGGGGTTGTCCTTTCCCCTGCACGTCTTCGACGTATCGCTGGCCCCGGGGGAGCCGGCGCGTCTGCTGGACTCGCGCGATCCGGAGCAGGCGGAGCGCTGGTCGTTGTACGGGCTTCCCGACCCCGCCCCGGGGTACAAGGCTGCGCTGGTGGTGGAAGGGAGCGGGTGTGAGGTGGCGTGCTGGCGCTGGGAGGAACCCGCGGTCAGTGAGTAGGCTGGCCTGCGCTTCGACGCGGACACCGAAAGCGAGGAGAGGTCCCGGACTGCGGGCGGCCCGGGACCTCTCTCGTTCTTCCGGGGATTCCCCCACGAATTCACACGTGCGTGTAGTTGCAGGCGGTGGAAAGGTCCACCCCCTCCAGGTCGGCTCCCTCCAGAACCGCCGAGTCGAGATTCGCCCGGTGGAGGTTGGCACCACGGAGATTCGAACCGCGGAGCACCGCCTCCTCCAGCTCCGCCTCAGATAGGTTCGCGCCGCTGAGGTCGGCACCCTCCAGCACCGTCCCGGTCAGGTTGGCGCGTACCAGCACTGCGCCTGTGAAGATGGCGCCCCGCGCGGAGGCCCGGGCCAGGTCGGCGGTGGAAAGGTTGGCACCCGCAAGGTTGGCCTCCTCCAGCGTCACGTGGCGGAGGTTGGCGCCATCCAGGTTCGCCCCGGTGGCAGTCGCCCCGCGGAGGCACGCCTTGTGGAGCGTGGCCTCGAACAGGTTGGCGCGGGTGAGGTCGGCACCACTGAAGTCGGCGCGGGTGAGCTCCACTCCCACCATATCCGCCCCCACCAGTCTGGCGCCGACGAAGCGGGCCGGGATGGCCGACCCGGAGCGGAGGCAGGAGGCGTCCCGCAGGGTGGCGGCGTTCAGGCTGGCGTTCGACAGGTCCGCGCCGCACAGGTCCGCCTCGCTCAGGTCAGCCGAGTCCAGGGTGGCGCCGGACAGGTTCGCACCGCAGAGCCGGGCCCCGCGCAGGTCCACCCCCGACAGCTCCATCCCGCTCAGGTCGGCCCCGCTGAGGTCGAGCCCCGCGAGTGCGCGCTTCCCCTCTGCATGCAGCCGCTCCTCGATCTCCTCGCGCGACAGAGCGACCTCCGGCGGTGCACCGGCCCTGGCGGCCTCGTCGTTCTCGTTGACGCCGAAGGCGGAGAAGACGCGCTTGACCAAGTCCATGTGACCCTCCGGGGAACGGTGGCCTGGGAGCGCCGGCCGGCCAGGATCCAGGCGACCGGGCGGGAGCGAGCGGGCACCCGCGCTGCGACGGTGCCGCCGGGGCGGATGCACCCGGGACGAGACGCCGCAGAAATCGTTCCCGGGAAACGCGATAGGACC
>DATAAL010000529.1:0-4815 GCA_036260145.1 Longimicrobiaceae bacterium
GGAGGTCGCCCGCGACCTCCTCGGCGCTTTCGTCGTGTCGGAGGTGGGCGGGACCCGCTGTGTGGGCCGGATCGTGGAGACCGAGGCGTACAGCGGGCCGGATGACGAGGCCTCGCACGCCCACGTCCGCTTCGGGAAGACGGCGCGCAACGCGGCGATGTTCGAGACGGCGGGGATCGCCTACGTGTACCGGATCTACGGGATGCACTGGTGTCTCAACGTAGTGACCGGCCCGCGGGGGTTCCCGGCGGCGGTCCTGATCCGCGCCGCACAGCCCGTCGCGGGCGCGGAGACCGCCGCCGTCCGCCGCCCGGGCCGACCCGAGCGCGACCTGATGCGCGGGCCCGGGAACCTGTGCCGGGCCATGGGGATCGACGGCGCGCTGAACTTCCACCCCCTGGACCGCCCCCCGCTCTGGATCGCGGCGGGGGACCCGGTCGCGGAGGAGCGGGTGGCACGCGGCCCGCGCATCGGGATCACCCGCGCGGCGGAAGCGCCGCTCCGCTTCTGGGTCCGGGGGGACCCGCACGTGTCCAGGTAAGAGGACCATGAGAGACAGGGACGACCTGATGGACTTCACCGCGCGCCTGGCCCATAGTGCGGGGAAGGTGACGCTGGAGCACTTCGGCGGCTGCGCCGTGGAGTTCAAGGGGGACGGGAGCGAGGTCACCGCGGCCGACCACGCTGCGGAGGAGCACATTCGCGCCGCGATCCGGGAGCGCTTCCCGGAGGACGGGGTGGTGGGGGAGGAGGGAGAGGACATTCCCTCGCGGAGCGGCCGCCGGTGGATCGTCGACCCCATCGACGGCACGCGCACCTTCTCGTGCGGGGTCCCGCTCTACGGAGTGCTGGTGGCTCTGGAGGAGGAGGGCGAGCCCGTGCTCGGGTGCTGCCATTTCCCCGCCCTCGGGGAGACGCTGGTCGCCGCACGGGGAGCAGGGACCTGGAACAACGGGCGGCGCGTGAGCGTCTCCGGCTGCGGCGACCTGGCCTCCGCGCGCCTGGTGACCTCCGGGATGGAGTACTGGCGCGACCGCTCTTCCGACGAGCACCGCGCCGGGTTCGAGCGGCTGGTGCACGCCACCCGCTTCACCCGAACCTGGGGCGACTCCTACGGCTACTTCCTGGTGGCGGTGGGACGGGTGGAGTTGCTGGTGGACCCGATCTGCGGCTCGTACTGGGACTACGCGCCGATGGTACCCATCCTCGCGGAGGCGGGTGGGAGGCTGACCACTATCCAGGGCGGGCCGCTCTCCGCGGGGAGCAGCCTGGTCGCCAGCAACGGGCTCCTGCACGAAGCCGCGATGCGGGTGCTGGCGGGGGAGGGGGGATAGGTCTGGAACACCCCTTGCCGCAGCCATTGCCGGGCCGGACGATGGATCCGGCGGAACGCCACGACGAGCGGAAGGGGAGGAACGATGTCGGTCTTCAAGTCGCTGGAGCTGGTGGGGACCTCGGGCACGAGCTTCGAGGACGCGGTGCGCGTCGCCGTGAAGCGCGCGGGCGAGACGATGCGCGACCTGGAATGGCTGGAGGTGGTGGAGCAGCGCGGCTATATCCGCGACGGCGAGATCCACGAGTACCAGGTCAAGGTGCGCGTCTGGTTCAAGCTGGAGGGGGGCGACGGGCGGGGCTGAACTGCTTCTTTACGGGAGAGTTGGGGCGTGTCCCCTGCTGGCGTGGGGGTGGGCGCGCAGCCCTTACGCAACTGCAGGGCTTCTCCCCGGGGAAGGAGCCCTGTCGTTCTTCTCTCGCGCTCTCCACCGACTCCTGTCCTTCTTGTTCGCCGCCGGCTCCCGCGCTATGCTGAACCCGTCCCCACCCGTCGATCGTCCGCTCCTCTCCCCGGATCATGTCCCGGCCCGAGCCTGCCTACCGCTTCGCCTTCAACGAGATCGTCCGCGTGGTCAGTGACGACCCGGAGCTGGCGCCGATCAACGGCGAGCGCGGTGTCGTGCTCGGGCGGACCGACGACCCCACCGCGGCGGCGTACGGCGTGTTCATCTACCGTGACGAGGAGGTGTGGCACGTGGAGGAGCGCGACCTCGAGCCCACGGGAGAGATGGACCCGCCCCCGGAGCCGACGCACGCCATCCGCGTGGCGGTGGACGAGCAGGGCCGGGGAGAGGTGGTGGGGGTGCGGAAGCTGTAGACTCGTTCTGCCGTGAAGTCGCCGGAATGTCGTTCTCGTACCACGCGCGCAAGGTCCGCGACCGGACCCGTCCTCCCTGGCAGCGGCTCAGCAACCTCCGCTCCTGCGTCTCGTCCTTCTGCTGGCTGACCGGGCACCCGTACCGCGCGACCCTGGAGCGGCTGGAGCTGGTCTGGCTCCCCTGGCAGCCCCGCGACCCGCCCTCGGACGAGTTCCTGCAGGGGACGCTGGAGGCGCTGGAGCGGGAGCGGAACCGGTACCTGGAAGGGCTTCGCGCCTTCGAGCGTCGGCGGATCCGCGCCAAGCACCGCGGCGACCGGCAGCTCAGCAAGGCGGAGCGCGCCCGGCTGAGGGGGCTCCTGCGTGAGATCGGTGGAGCGGGTGGAGAGAGACGGCCCGGCCACTGATGGTCCCGCATCGTTCCACCGTTGACGTCCAGCCATCCCCGGAGGACGGGCGCCGACGGCTGACGCACCCCGTCAGTACCCTGCCTCCTCCCGGAGCGGTGCGCCGCCCAGGAGGATCGCCGGGAGCGCGTCGCCCGGGGCGAAGTCGCCGCCGGAATCCGGCACCACCAGCAACCCGTCCGCTGCGGCCATGGAGGTGAGCACCCCCGAGCTCTGCGAGCCGGTGAGCGCCGCGTGGAGCGTCCCTCCCGCGTCCCGCTCCAGCCGCGCGCGGAGGAAGTACGTCGTCCCCGGCTTCATGGAGATCCGCTCACGCAGGGTGACGCGCTCCACCGGGGGGAACACCGCGCTCCGGCCGCACATGCGCAGCAGGGCGGGGCGCACCAGCACCTCGAAGGTGACCATGGTGGAGACGGGGTTCCCCGGGAGCCCGAACCAGGGGATTCCCCCCAGCCCCGCCACCCGCCCGAAGGCGAACGCCGACCCCGGTCGCGCGCGCACCCTCCAGAAGCGTACCTCCGCTCCCATCTCCTCCAGCACCTCGCGCACGTAGTCGTGCTCCCCCACGCTGATCCCCGCCGTGGTGACCAGCGCATCGCACCCGCGCGCCCGCTCCAGGTGCTCCCGCAGGCTCGCGGGAGTGTCCCGCGCGATCCCCAGCGGGCGCGCCTCCAGCCCCGACTCCGCGAGCTGCACGGCGAGCGCATAGCTGTTGGAGGAGACGATCTTCCGCCCCGCCAGCACCTCCGCGAACCCCTCCACCTCCACCAGCTCGTCGCCCGAGGTGAGCACCGCCACCCGCGGCCGGCGCACCACCGTCAGCTCCGACCTGCCCAGCGAGGCGGCGACGCCCAGCTCCGCGGCGCGTAGCGGCGTCCCGGTGCGGAGGACCACCTGTCCTCTCCGCACATCCTCCCCCCTCTGGCGGACGTTCTTCCCCGCGTCCGCGTCGGAGAGGATGCGGACGCGCCCCTCCGGCGTCCCGATCCCGCTCCCCCCGTCGGTGTGCTCCACCCGCACCACTCCGTCGGCGCCCTCCGGAACCGGGGCGCCGGTCATCACCCGGACCGCCTCCCCGGCGCCGGCCGGGCGGGAGGGGAAGCTCCCGGCGGGCACGTCGTCCACCACCCGGAGGGTGCGCGGCGACGCAGGGGTGGCCCCCAGCACATCCGCGCTCCGCACCGCGAAGCCGTCCATGGCGCTGTTGTCCCACGGGGGGAGGTCGACGGGAGAGACGACGTCCTCCGCCAGGACGGAGCCGAGCGCGCCGAGGAGGGCGCGGCTCTCCGCAGGGAGGGGCGTCATCTCGCCCTGGATGATCCCGCGCGCCTCGGCCAGGGAGATCCAGTCCGCGCTCCGCCCCCGGCTCATCGGGCGACCCCGCTCCGCGTGGTCCGCGCGAGCTCCTCTGCGCGACGGTGGTCGTCCGGGGTGTTCACGTTCAGGAAGAGGATCTCAGGTTCCCCCAGCTGCGTCACCTCCGCCAGCGGGAGCCTCCGCGCGCGGATCCGGCCGAGCAGCCCGAGGAGCTGCCTGTCGCCGCGAGCCAGCATCTCCTCGGCCGCGGCGCGGCAGGTCACCCGGTAGTATGCGCAGAGGGGCTCGACTCCCCGTCTCCCGGTGCTCTCCGGAACCACGGCGTCCGCCGGCTCCGACGACGCGATCTCCAGGATGCGCCGCAGGAGGGCGGGATCCAGGAAGGGTAGGTCGCAGGCGACGCAGAGGGCACCGGGCCGCCCCGCCTCCTCCGCCCAGCACAGCGCCGCGTGGATCCCCGCCAGCGCCCCAGCTCCCGCCACCCGGTCGGGGCGCACGGGAATGCCGAGATCGCCGAAGAGCTCCGGCCGGTTGACGATCAACACCGGCTCGGCCGGGACACCGCGTAGCGCGTGCAGTACACGGTCCACCACGCGCTCCCCTCCCACCCGCGCGAGCGCCTTGGGCGAGCCGAAACGCCGGCTCTCGCCCCCCGCCAGCACTGCGGCGAGGGGGCGGGACGGAGCCGCGGCGAGAGGCGGCGGCTGCACGGAGGCGTCGGTTTCGGAACGGGGGTTCTGCACGGGACACGGGCCCAGGGAGGTGGATACGCTGGAGCCAACCTATGTCCCGGGTGGGGGCCGATCAAGCCACCATGCAGACGGAAGCGGGAACGGGACTTGCGCGCCGGTCCGGTCCCGCGGGTGTTGATTTCGCAGGGAGGATGGCGAAATATCGTGGGGCTGATCACCGCAGACGAGGAGGTGCGCTTGCCATACT
>DATAAL010000530.1:0-4809 GCA_036260145.1 Longimicrobiaceae bacterium
CCGCCTCTTTGCTGCCCACGAGGTGTACCACTGCAATGCGGTGGTGAAGCTCGCCGCCTCGGTCCCGGTGCGCTGGAAGGCCGGGCGGACGCTCTTCCGGCGGGCGATGAAGCCCTTCCTCGCCCGGACGTGGTACGTGCCGCACGCGCGGTACCTCTTCCCGTACTTCGGCCGCGCCGCCAACCTCGCCCTCCTCCCCGGACTGGCCGCCGCGCGCGGCGTACGGGCCCTCGCCACCGGCGAAGTCCGTGCGCGGCAGGGGCCGTGGCCCAGATGGGCGCACATTGCGGGCTCTCCTGAGGCGGAGGGGAAGCGGCGAGAGCACCCGCTGCTGGAGTCGCCGCTGGCGTCGGTATTCGTCCCCGGTGCCACGGAGGAGGAGATCGGGCGGGTGCTCCGCGAGCGCTGGCACCCGCTACGGAGGCTGGTGGCGCTCCAGGCGGCGTACCTTCTGGCGAGGGCTCGGGACGATTGATGATGCTGAACAATGGAATCGGGCGTGTCCCCCACTGCCGTTGCCAAAGCGATCGTGTCCAGCAGAATAGAGCGCGGTCCCCGGCGGAGCAGGTTCCGCCGGGGATTCGCCCAAATCGGTAGAACATGAGCGATAAAGAAACCAGCATGCGCCGTGTCTTGGTGACCGGCGGGATGGGCTTCATCGGGAGCAACTTCATCCGCCTCCTCCTGGCCGAGCGCCGGGAGTGGGAGGTGTGGAACCTGGACCTCCTGACCTACGCCGGGAACCCGGAGAGCCTGGCCGACGTGGCGGGGCCCGCGGAGGCGGAGGGGCGCTACCGTTTCGTCCGGGGCGACATCGCCGACCCGGAGCTGGTCGCGGAGGTGTTCCGCGAGGGAGGCTTCGACTTCGTGGCGCACTTCGCGGCGGAGAGCCACGTGGACCGCTCCATCGCCAGCGCCGCGCCCTTCGTCCGCACCAACGTGGTGGGGACCCAGGTGCTGCTGGACGCCGCCCGCGCCGCCGGGGTCCGGCGCTTCCTCCACGTCTCCACCGACGAGGTGTACGGCGACCTGGAGCCGGACGAGCCGGCGTTCACCGAGGATACCCCCCTCCGTCCCTCCTCGCCCTACAGCGCGAGCAAGGCGGGGTCGGACCACCTGGCGCTCGCCTACCACCGGACGCACGGGATGGACGTGGTGGTCACCCGCTGCTCCAACAACTACGGCCCGTACCAGTTCCCCGAGAAGCTGATCCCGCTGATGATCGTCAACGCCCTGGAGGGACGCCCGCTCCCCGTATACGGACGGGGGGAGAACGTCCGCGACTGGATCTATGTGGAGGACCACTGCCGCGGAGTGCTGGCGGCGCTGGAGCGGGGCGGGGCCGGGCGGGTGTACAACTTCGGCGGGGCGAGCGAGCGCCGGAATCTGGACGTCGTGCGCGGGATCGCCCGCGCGGTAGGCGCCTCCGAGGAGCTGATCCGCTTCGTGACCGACCGGCCGGGGCACGACCGGCGCTACGCTATCGACTTCTCCCGGGCGCGCGCAGAGCTGGGGTGGACCCCGTCCCGCTCCTTCGAGGAGGGGCTGCGCGACACCGTGCGGTGGTACCTGGAGAACCGCGGGTGGTGGCAGCGCGTGCGCGACGGCGCGTACCGGGAGAGCGCGGAGATGATCGCGAGCTGGAGCGCCGCCGGCGCGCGGGCGGGGTGAGCGTGGCCGGCCGTCGGAAGCAGGGGAAGCCGGTGGGTCCCACCCTGGCGCACCGGGTGGAGTACCTCCTGGCGCGGGGGCTGGAATCGCTGGTCTCCGCCCTCCCGGAGGGCGCGGCCGACCGCCTGGGGGGTGGGGTGGGGCGCCTGGTGGAGTCGCTGGGGATCCGGCGCTCCGCGGTGGAGGCCAACCTGCGGATCGCCTTCCCGGACGCCCCCGAGGAGTGGATCCGCGAGACGGCGCGCGCCGCCTACCGCCACCTCGGCCGGGAGGCCGCGGCGATCCTCCGTCTCTCCCGGCTGGACCCGCAGGCCATCGTCGAGCGCACCGAGACCCGCGGATGGGAGGACCTCCTGGACGCGCTCGCGGAGGGGAACGGCGCGCTCCTGGTGACCGGGCACTACGGGAACTGGGAGATCGCCGCCGCCACCGTGGCCTCCCGTGGCGTCCCGGTGGCCGCCATCGTCAAGCGGATGGGGAACCGGCTGGTGGACGCGCGGCTGGAGGAGCTGCGCCGGCGGCTCGGAGTGGAGAGCATTGAGATGCGCGACGCTCCGCGCCAGGTCCCCCGGGTGCTGAAGGAGAACGGGGTGGTGGGGATCGTGGCCGACCAGGACGCCCGCGGCTCCGGGGTCTTCGTGCCCTTCTTCGGCCGTCCCGCCTCCACCCACCGGGGCCCCGCGCTCTTCGCGCTGCGGCTGGGGGCGCCCGTCTTCGCCTGCACCGCGCGTCGCAAGCCGGGGCCGGAGGTGCGCTACGAGGTCTACGGGCACCGCGTCCCGGTGCGCCGCACGGGGGACCTGGAGGCGGACGTCCTCCACCTCACCGGCGAGCTGGCCACCGCTCTGGAGGACGACGTGCGCGCCGCGCCGGAGCAGTACTTCTGGTTTCACCGGCGCTGGAAGACCGCCCCGCCCGCGGAACCGCCCCGCGGGACGGGTGGTACTAGTTCAGTGACTGAAGGAACGTCCCCGCGACCCGGATGAGCGAACGTGATCTATATCTGCATCCCCGCACTGGACGAGGCGCAGACGATCGGGGTGCTCCTCTGGAAGATCCGCCGGGTCATGGCGGAGTTCCCCCGCGAGTACGAGATCCTGGTGCTGGACGACGGCTCCACGGACGACACCGCGGAGGTGCTGGAGCCCTACACCCGCGTCCTTCCCGTGACGGTGCTCCGCAACGAGCGGACGCAGGGGTACGCGGCCGCGCTGGAGCGCCTGCTGCGGGAGGCGGTGGCCCGCTCCACCCACCCCAAGCGGGACGTGGCCGTTACCCTCCAGGGGGACTTCAGCGAGTCCCCGGAGGACATCCCGGCGCTGGTGAAGCGGATGGAGGGCGGGGCCGACGTGGCTGCCGGGGCGGTGGTCGTGGCCGAGGAAGATTACACCCGTGCGCTCCGCTGGTCGCGGAGGGGCTTCGGCTGGCTGGTGGCCCGCGCCGCATTTCCCAGGGAGGCGCGGGATCCGTTCACCGGTTTCCGCGCCTACCGCGTCTCCGTGCTGAAGCGGGCGTTCGCCGAGCGCGGGAGCGCGCCGCTCCTGGAGCGGCAGGGGTGGGCCGCCAACGCGGAGCTCCTCCTGGCGGTGGCGCCGCACGCGCGCCGCGTGGAGGGGGTGGAAGTCTCCGTGCGCTACGACCGGCGGGAGCGGGAGAGCCGGTTCCGTCCCTGGGGTGCCCTGAAGGAGGTCTGGCAGCTCTCGCGCCGGGCGCCCCGCAGGGCGGTATCTGCCGATCAGGCAAGCTGAAATGGAAGCCATGTCGTTCAAGTTCCCTCGATCGCTGACCCTCCCGCTCCTGGCGGTGCTCGCCGCCGGGGGCGTGGCGGACGCGCACGCCCCCTCGCCACGGCGGCAGCAGGATTCCGTCGCGGAGGACGGCGCCCGCCTCCCCTTCGGCGCGGGAGAGCGGGCCACCTACCAGGTGAGGCTGGGCGGCGTCCGGGTGGGGAGCGGCTCCATGCACGTGGTGGGGATCGAGAAGGTCCACGGCCACGACACCTACCACGCCCGCTTCCGGCTTTCGGGCGGGGTGCCGCTCGCCCGGGTGGACGACCGGTTCGACACCTGGATCGACGTGGACGAGCTCTTCTCGCGGCGCTTCAAGCAGGACCAGAGGGAGGTCCGTTACGAGCGCAGGCGCACCTACGAGTTCTTCCCGGAGCGGCGGGAATACCGGCGGACGGACAAGGACGAGACGGGGCCCATCCCCACCGACCGTCCGCTGGACGACATCTCCTTCCTGTACTACGCGCGGACCCTCCCGCTCAGGGTGGGGGAGACTTACCGGCTGAACCGCTACTTCAAGGAGAGCGGGAACCCGGTCGTCCTCCGGGTCATGCGCCGGGAGAACGTCACCGTCCCCGCGGGGACCTTCCGGACCATCGTGGTCCGGCCGACCATCCGCACCCGCGGGCTCTTCGGCGAGGGCGGGGAGGCGGAGGTGTACCTGTCCGATGACGCACGCAAGATCCCGGTGCTGATCCGCAGCCGGGTTCCGGTGGTCGGCTCCCTTACCATGCACCTGGAAACGTACCAGCCGGGAACGCCGCGCTGACCCCTCCCGGGGGGCGCCATTTCCCCGCGCCGGACCGTCCGCTACTTTCCGGGGAGCCAGAGAGTCCACGACTCCGACCGCCGCTCCCCGCAGAGAATGACCCACGACGAGCCCACACCCGAGAGGTCCGCCCCGGCACCGCGCCCGGAGGCGGACCTCTCGCGCGTCCGCACCGTCCCGGTGGGGGGGCGCCCGAACAAGGTGCTGGCAGAGCAGTACGCCGCCCCACCCCCGGCCGGAGCCGCAGCGCGCAGCTTCGGCGTCTTCCTCCGCTCCCTTCCGCGCATCCTGCAGGCCGAGTCGTTCCTGCAGGTGGTGGACGCGGTGGTGAGCGCCACCCGCGAGGGGCGCGCGGTGGTCTGGATGCTGGGAGGGCACGTGGTCAAGACGGGGCTGGCTCCCCTCTTCATCGAGCTGATGCGTCGGGGCGCGGTCACCCACCTGGCCTCCAACGGCTCCGCGGCCATCCACGACTACGAGATGGCCCGCTGGGGGGGCACCAGCGAGGACGTGGAAGCCGGGCTGCGCGACGGGACCTTCGGCATGGCCGACGAGACCGGCCGCGACATGAACCGGGCCTTC
>DATAAL010000531.1:0-1884 GCA_036260145.1 Longimicrobiaceae bacterium
GAGATCGCGCGCGGCAATCTCGTCTCGCTGCAGCGCAGGCGGGCGGCACGCCCAACTCCGCCGTAGGCTGTCACCACTTTGCGGCCCGAACCCGAACCCTGTATTATCCCGCGCGACCCCGAGGACCGGAAAACACAGAGACCCGAACGGGTAGAGACCCCACCATGGCAGACAGCGCCCGCGGCTCCGTCATCCCCGCCCGCTACCAGCCCGAGCTTCCCCGCGACCGGCTGATCGTCGCGCAGGCGCCGGACCCCGAGGCCATCGAGATGGACGTGGTCTTCGTCGGGGCGGGGCCCGCCGGCCTGGCCGGGGCCATCGAGCTGGCGAAGCTGGTGCAGAAGGACGCCGAGCAGGGCGGAACCCTCGGCGAGGTGAACATCGCCGTGCTGGACAAGGCCGCCGCGCTGGGCGAGCACAACCTGAGCGGCGCCGTGGTCAACCCGCGCGCCTTCCGCGAGCTCTTCCCCGAGCTGAAGGACGAGGACTTCCCCTTCCGCGCCCCGGTGGGGAAGGAATCGGTGATGCTCCTCACCGCGACCGGCTCGTTCCCGATCCCCACCCCCCCGCCCATGCACAACCGGGGAAACTACGTCGCCTCCATCTCCGAGATCGTGCGCTGGCTCGGCGGCAGGGCCGAGGAGCTGGGGGTCAACGTCCTCCCCGGCTTCCCGGTGGACTCGCTCCTGGTGGAGGGGGAGAGGGTGATCGGTGTGCGGACCGCCCCGGCCGGGCTGGACCGCGGCGGCGAGCCGGGCGGCAGCTACGAGCCCCCCACCGACGTCACCGCGAAGGTGACGGTGCTCTCCGACGGCACCCGCAGCTCGCTGGCGCAGGCGTACCTGGCGTGGCAGGGGATCGGCTCCGAGAACCCGCAGATCTACGCCCTGGGCGTCAAGGAGTTGTGGGAGACGAAGGTGCCCCTGGACCGGATCGTCCACACCCTGGGGTGGCCGCTCCCGCGCGACGCCTTCGGGGGGAGCTTCATGTACCCGCTGGGGTCCAACCTGGTGGCCATCGGCCTGGTGGTGGGGCTGGACTACCGGCAGACCACCCTGGACGTGCACCAGCTCCTGCAGCGGATGAAGGCCCACCCCTTCTTCCGGAAGTACCTGGAGGGCGGGGAGATGGTGGAGTGGGGCGCCAAGACCATCCCCGAGGGTGGCTACTACGCCCTCCCGACCCGCATGCACGGCGATGGCGTGCTGATGGTGGGCGATGCGGCGGGGCTGGTGGACGTCCCCTCGCTCAAGGGGATCCACTACGCCATGCAGTCCGGGATCTACGCCGCCCGCGCCATCTTCGACGCCCTGAAGAAGGGCGACCCCTCGGCGGCGTCGCTGGCCGCCTACGACCGGATGGTACACGGGAGCTACATCCGCGACGACCTGTACCGCACCCGCAACATGCGGCTGGCGTTCAGGGACGGGTTCTTCGTCGGCGGGGCCAAGGCAGGGCTGATGACGCTGACGGGAGGGAAGTTCCCCGGCGGGAAGATCGCCATGCACTCCGACGCCGAGACGCCCCGCCAGCCGGCCCCCGATACCACGTTCGTCCCGGACGGGAAGCTCACCTTCAGCAAGGTGGACGCGGTGTTCAAGTCCGGGAACCAGACCCGCGACGACATCCCCTCGCACCTGATCATCGGCAAGGACGTCCCGGAGGAGGTGGCGGACTTCTACGTGCACCTGTGCCCGGCGGGCGTGTACGAGCGCCAGGGGGACCGGCTGGTGGTGAACGCGCCCAACTGCGTGGACTGCAAGGCCACGGACGTGGTGGGGCCCCGGTGGACCCCGCGCGAGGGGGGGAGCGGACCCAGCTACAAGCTGATGTAGCCGGGCCCACCTCCACACCCGTCGACGTCAGGGCGGTGAAGGAGAGAGC
>DATAAL010000532.1:0-14599 GCA_036260145.1 Longimicrobiaceae bacterium
CAGGCGGGCGCCGACCGTAGCACCCGCACCCCCGCTTCGCCCCCCGGCTCCCCCCACGCGCGCGCTCCCCCGTCCACCCTGTGACGCCGCGCATCCGCGGCTCTCTCACCGGGAAGGGTGGGACACCGGTCCATCACGGGCGGCCGGGTCCCGGTCCAGTAACTTCAGATCGGGGGATCAGGGAATGATTCGATGCATCTCGCGGCGTGCGCTGGGCACGCTCGCACTTCTGGTTTGTGCCGGCTCCGCCGCGCTGTCGCCGGAGGCGAGCGCGGCCGGGATGGCACGCGACGTCGTCCGCGTGGCGCCTCCCATTGTGGGGCTGGTCCAGGACACCACCGGCCGGCCGCTCCCCAACGTCCAGATCGTGGTGGCGGAGATCAACCGCCTCACCACCACCGCCGCCGACGGGCGCTTCGTGATCCGGGCCCTCCGCCCGGGGACGTACCACCTGGACGCCGTGCTGATCGGCTACGCGCCGGGGCACGCCGTGGTCACCGTTCCCGAGAGCGGCGAGGACGTCCACGTGACCATCTCGCTCCGTCCGACCCCGCTGCAGATCGAGGGGATCAACGTTACAGCGTCCGCCGCGACCGCCGACCCTCTGAACATCACCCAGTCCACCCTTGAGCTCTCCGGCAAGGCGCTGGAGCGGAACCTGGGCGGCACGGTCGCGCAGACGCTCTCGCGGGAGCCGGGGATCGCCACGCGGTACGGCGGGCCCGCCACCAGCACCCCGGTGATCCGCGGCCTGAGCGGCGAGCGGGTGCTGGTGCTGCAGAACGGTCAGCGGACGGGCGACCTCTCCTCCACCTCCGCCGACCACGCCCTTTCCATCGATCCGCTCAGCGCCTCGCGCCTGGAGGTGGTGCGCGGTCCCGCGTCGCTCCTGTACGGGAGCAACGCTCTGGGGGGGGTGGTGAACGTCGTCTCCACCGACATCCCCACCAACGTCCCCTCGCACATCGACGGGTACCTGGCGGCACAGGGCGAGTCGGTGAACCCGGGCGGAGCCTTCTCCGGTGCCGTCACCCTCCCCGTGGGCTCCTTCCTGGCCGTCACCGCCCGGGGCGGGGGGCGCAGCACCGGGGACGTGCGGATCGGCGGCGGGGGCGAGCTGGAGAACA
Organism: Longimicrobiaceae bacterium; assembly: GCA_036260145.1. Taxonomy (GTDB): domain Bacteria; phylum Gemmatimonadota; class Gemmatimonadetes; order Longimicrobiales; family Longimicrobiaceae; genus JAFAYN01. Next base: position 1,128 of record DATAAL010000532.1, read on the forward strand.
CCTTCTACCGCAACCGGTACGTGGTCGGGGGGATCGGCTACGTCCGGGAGCGGGTGCAGGGGGGTCTCTCCGTGGGCGGGTACGGTTTCCGGTACGGGCTCCCGGCGCCCCCGGACGCCGAGGAGGCGGGAGTGAGCATCGAGGGCTCGCGCCTGGACACCAGCGGCCGGGTGGACCTGGCGCTCGGCGGAACCGGACTCACCAACCTCCGCGTCGAGGGGTCGGCGCAGTGGTACGGACACGACGAGGTGGAGGAATCCGGGGAGATCGGGAGCAGCTTCGAGCTGAACACGCAGACCGCGGGGATCGTCGCGCGCACCGGCTTCGGGCGGATGAACGGGGCAGTGGGGGTGTCGGGCCTGTTCAAGCAGTATTCCGCGGAGGGGGAGGAGGCGCTCACTCCCGCGGCCGACAGTCGCAACGGCGGCGTCTTCGTTTACCAAGAGATCCCGCTCCTCGCCGGCGACCAGGCGCCCCGGTTCCAGGTGGGCGCCCGGTACGACGTGTACCGGATCGAGTCCCAGGGAGGAGGGGGGAAGTTCGGTCCGGCCCGCACCCGCGACTTCGACAACCTGTCCGGCTCCGTGGGCCTCACCGTGCCGATGATCGAGCGGCTCTCGGCCGGCGTCAGCGTCGCTCGCTCCTTCCGTGCGCCCACGGTGGAGGAGCTGTTCTCCAACGCCTTCCACGCCGCGGCCGGGACGTACGACGTCGGGAACCCCGATCTGGCGGTGGAGACCAACAGCGGCGTGGAGGCGGTGCTGCGCGCCCAGAGCGAGCGGGTCAACGCCCAGGTCGCCGCCTTCTACAACCGGATCGACAACTACATCACCCCGGTGATCGTGGGCGACACCACCTTCGCGGAGGACGAGGGGGAGGTCACCGTCCCGCTCAACGTGTTCGACCAGGAGGATGCCCGGCTGCGAGGGTTGGAGGGGCAGGTGGAGGCGGCTGTGGGGCGAAACTTCGTGGTGGGGGCCATGGGCGACCTGGTGCGCGGCTCGTTCGGGGACGGCTCCCCGCTCCCCTTCATCCCGGCCCCCCGCATCGGCGCCTCCGCCGGCTGGGACGACGGGAGATGGTCGCTGGGCCTGGAGGCGCGGCACTCCTTCCGGCAGGATCGGGTCTCGCAGCCCGGGTGCGCCGCGGGCGACGACGGGTGCGTGGACATCCCCACGGGGGCGTACACCGTGGTGGACCTGAACGCGGGGTTCCGACTCATCAGCCGGGGGCGGGTACACTCCCTCACCCTCCGCGCAGACAACCTGCTGGACGAGCGCTACCGCGAGGCGTCGAGCAGGATCAAGTCGTTCGCCCCCAACCCGGGGCGCAACCTGTCGCTGGTATACCGCGTGCTGTTCTGAGGACCGGCGGAGCGCAGCCGGTCCGCTCCCGGCCGCGCTCCACGCCGATGGGAACCGGAGCATCGAGAGACCGCAATGAAGACCGCATCGCTCCGACGCGCCACCCTCGCCGTGGTGCTCGCCCTTGGCGCAGGAGGGCTCGGCGCCTGCGAGGACGCCCCCGGGGGCCCCGACGACCAGACGCCGGCGGGGCTGGTGGTGGTGGACGCGCAGGGAAACCAGGTCGCCGCCTTCGACGGAATCAGCACCACCGGCGGTGTCCGGGTCTCGGCCGGCGCGCAGCAGGCCTTCCGGGTATACCTCACCGGGCGGGGCGGAGGACGGATCTCCATCGACGGAGGACGGTACACGCTGCGCCCCCTGGTGGTCACCACCGCGCTGGCCGGCGTGACGCTGGATGGAGCGGACCGCGTCGTCGTGGTCGGGCGGTCCGCCGGGAGCACCTGGCTGGTGCTGACCATCCTGCAGAACGGGATCGCCCTCCTCCCCGACGCCGCCGTCCCGCTGACGGTATCGTAGAGTCCGCTCTCCTCCGGGAGCCCGGGAGCGTTCGAAAAATTCCTTGACCCCGGCGGGTATGGCGGTTATAGTTGTCGCCGTCAGACGCGCCGGGAAGCCCCATTTTTGAGCCAACGCTTTTGAAGCCGGGGCAGACTCTCGCGGCCGACGCCACGCCCCGAAAGGGGAAGGCGGGAGGTTGCGGGGACGCTACCAACCTGTTCATACCAGGCTTCAAAAATCCTTCCCGGCGCGTCCCGACACGGGCTGGTCTCGCATGCGAGGCTGGCCCGTTGTTTCTTTGTCCACGGAGGAGGCACCGTGCCCAGGGTCCGAGTCACACGCCGCGTCCACTTCAGCGCCGCCCACCGGCTGCACAACCCCGCCTTCTCCGACGAAGAGAACCGGCGGATCTTCGGTTTGTGCAACAGCCCGAACTGGCATGGCCACAACTACGAGATGGAAGTCACCGTCGAGGGGGAGCCGGACCCGGTCACCGGGTACGTGGTGGACCTGGCGGAGCTGCGGGACACCGCGGAAGAGGTGCTCCGCGACCTGGACCACCGCAACCTGAACCTAGACGTGCCCTGGCTGGAAGGGATAATCCCCTCCACCGAGAACCTGGTAGTCGCCATCTGGAACCGGCTCGCCCCGCGGATTCCCCGCGGGAGGCTGGTCCGCCTGGTCCTCTGGGAGACGCCACGCAATTCCGTTGAGTACACGGGGGAGTGAGACCGGAATGTCGCCGATGACGGAAGGGGGAGCAGCCACGCCGTTCCAGGAGCGGATCCGCGAGATCCTGCGGGAGCTGGGGGAGGATCCTGACCGGCAGGGGCTGCTGAAGACCCCGGAGCGGGTGGAGAAGAGCCTGAAGTGGCTGACGCGCGGGCACGACCTGTCGGTACGGGACGTGATCGGCGACGCCGTCTTCGACGAGGAGCACCACAACATGGTGCTGGTCAAGGACATCGAGATGTACTCGATGTGCGAGCACCACATGCTCCCCTTCTTCGGGAAGGTGCACGTCGCCTACATCCCCAACGGCAAGATCGTGGGGCTCTCCAAGCTCCCGCGCATCGTGGAGGTGTTCGCGAGGCGCCTGCAGGTGCAGGAGCGGCTGACCGAGCAGATCGCGCAGGCGATCCAGGAGGTGCTGCAGCCCGCCGGGGTGGGGGTGGTGATCGAGGCGGCGCACCTGTGCATGATGATGCGCGGCGTGGAGAAGCAGAACTCCAAGACCATCACCAGCGCCGTCAAGGGGGTGTTCCTCGAAGACCTGCGGACCCGCGAGGAGTTCCTGCGGCTCTGCATGGTCAACGGCGTGCTGGGCTGACCCCCGGGCCGGGAGGGCGCATGGCGGAGCTGCTGAAGGGCAAGACGGCACTGGTAACCGGCGCTTCGCGCGGGATCGGGCTCGCCGTCGCTCGTGAGCTGGTGCGGGCCGGAGCCTGGGTGGGGATGGTGGCCCGCACCCAGGTGGACCTGACGCGCTCCGCCCGGGAGGTAGGGGGGCACGCCATCTCAGCCGACATCACCTCGCCGTCCGCGGTGCACGGGCTCACCGGGTACGTGACCGAGCTCCTGGGCGACGCCCCGGACATCGTGGTGAACTCCGCCGGGGTGTTCGCCCTGGCGCCGATCGCGAAGACCGATCCGGACACCTTCGACCGGCAGATCGCGGTCAACCTCCGGGGTCCCTTCCTCCTGGTGCGCGCCTTCCTGCCTCTGATGCTGAAGCGCCGCTCCGGACACATCGTCAACATCGGGTCCGTGGCAGGTCGGGTGGCCTTCCCCGAGAACGGGGCGTATTCAGCGTCGAAGTTCGGGCTGCGCGGGCTGCACGAGGTGCTGGCGCAGGAGGTCCGGGGGACCGGGGTCCGGGCCACGCTGGTGGAGCCGGGGGCCACCGACACCCCCTTGTGGGACCCCATCGATCCCGACGCGCGGCCGGACCTCCCGTCCCGCGCCCAGATGCTCTCCGCGGAAGACGTCGCCCGCGCGGTGGTGTTCGCCGCCGGCCAGCCGGCCGGTGTGGAGATCCCCCTGATCGCCGTCCAGGCGGCGGGATAGGCGACGCCATGTACCTGATCAATGTCAAGGCGCACTACGACTCCGCCCACTTCCTCCGCAGCTACCGGGGAAAGTGCGAGAAGCTGCACGGGCACCGGTACGTGGTGGAGGCGTGCCTGGCCTTCGAGGAGCTGGGAGAGGGCGGGATGGCCTACGACTTCTCGGAAGCCAAGCGGCACCTGCGCGCCATTGCCGACTCTCTGGACCACGAGAACCTGAACGACTTCCCGGCGTTCCGGGAGGTCGAGACCAGCGCGGAGAACCAGGCACGGTACATCTTCGGCGAGCTGCGGGGGCGGCTCGGAGAGGTCGGGGAGCGGCTGCTGTACGTGCGGGTGTGGGAGACACCGAACCAGTGGGCGCAGTACTCGGAGAAGACGCTGTTCTTCTGAGGAACCGCTGGAACTGCTTACCCCCTCACCCCCCGGCCCCCTCTCCCCTAGTGGGAGAGGGGGAGCACGACACCGCTGTCGGCCGTGCTCTCCCTTCCCTCGCTTGCGGGGGAAGGGGGTCGGGGGATGGGGGGCCGTCGTCGCGGTCCCGGCGAAGCCGGGATTCGCCCCAAAAGTCTTTTTCTGTTCAAAGAAGTTCATGCACATCCTGCTCACCGACATCCTGCGCTGCCCGCGCTGCGGTCCCGGGTTCGGGCTGGTCCTCCTGGCCGACCGGGTGGAGGAGCGGCGCGTGGCCGAGGGGCGGCTGGGGTGCGCCAACTGCCGGGAGGCGTATCCCGTCCGGGGCGGGGAGGCGGACCTCCGGGTTCCGGGGGGCGAGCGCATCCCGCAGGGTCGGGCTCCCGCGGGCGGGAGCGAGGCGGCGGTCCGGCTGGCGGCCCTGCTGGGGCTGACCGAGGCGTGGGGGTCGGTCCTCCTCGTGGACGCGGGAGCGGATCTTGCGGGCGCCCTTTCTACCCTCGTTCCCGGGATCGAGGTGATCGTCGCCGCCGGGGAGCCCGCCGGAGAGGCGCGGGAGGGGACGAGCCGTGTGGTGGCGGACGTGCCGCTCCCGTTCGCGGCGCGCTCCCTCCGGGGCGTGTCGCTCGACGGGGGGGGCGGGGCGGGGCTCCTGGACGAGGGAGCCCGGGTGCTCGCCCCGGGGGGGCGGCTCGTGCTGGAGGACGCGCCCCGGGACGCCTCAGACCGGCTCACGGGAGCGGGGCTCCGGGTGCTCCTGGACCAGGAAGGCGTGGTCGTCGCGGAGAGTTCCGTGGGGCGCTGAAGCGACTTCCGGTTCCGTTGCGCTCCCCCGGCCGGGGGGGTAAGTTGCACCTCTGCCCGCCGTGTCGCGTGAGCTCGAACCGAATGTGATCCGGAGGCCGCGGGCCCAGCCGCGCGCCCCGGTGACCGAACCGTCTCCCTTCCCGCTTCGAATGCCCTATGTCGTGGTTGAACAACCTGCTCTCGAGGGGGTCCGGCTCCGAGCCCAAGGCGCCGGACTACTACGAGGAGGGGATCAACCTGCTTCGTGAAGAGAAGTACCACGAAGCGCTGACCTCCTTCCGTCTCGCACTCCGCGACAGCCCGAACGACACCGACGTGCTCCAGCAGATCGCGGTTACGTACACACACATCGGGATGACCGACGAGGCCGTGCGCACGTACCGGCGCGTGCTGGAGCTGAAGCCGCACGCCTCGGGGGCGCACTACGGGCTGGCCTTCCTCCTGCTGCAGCGCCGGAACGTGGACGAGGCCGTCGCGCACCTCCGGGCGTTCCTCGCGCGTCCTCCGCGCCTGTCGGGCGCGGAGCGGCACATTGCCCACGCCCGCTTCACCCTGGCGGAGCTGACCGGGGAGGGCGAGGCGCTGGCAGAGCTGCCCGGCGAGGACGCATGAGCCCGGCCGGGCCGTCGGGGATCGCGGCGGAGCCGGCCCGGGACGTCTCGATCGTCCTGACCACCGTCCCCGACCTGGACACGGGGGAGCGGATCGTGCGTCAGCTCGTGGAGGAGCGGCTCATCGCTTGCGGGAACCTGGTGCCGGGGGTGGCATCCATCTACCGGTGGAAGGGAGAGGTACAGCATGAGGGCGAGGTCCTGGTGGTGATGAAGACCCGGAGCGCCACCCTGGAGCGCCTCTTCCGGCGCGCCGGCGAGCTGCATCCGTACGAGGTGCCGGAGCTGCTGAGCATACCCGTGGGAGCGGGGCTCCCGGCGTATTGCGAGTGGGTCGTCGAGGAGACCTCGGAGGTACACGCATGACACCACGAAGCAGAGACCAGGGAGCATCCCTCGCCCACCGCCCGGGTACCGGGCGCCACACCGACTCGGGTGCCGGAGAGATGGAAGCCTCCCCCGAGGGCGAGGCGGCCGAGGACGCGAGCGGCGGCGCGGCTCCCTCGCCGTACGCGCGGGCCGACTCGCTGATGGAGCAGGGGAGCTTCGCGGAGGCGGTGGAGGCGTACACCGCGATCCTGAGCACCTCCGCGGACGACGTGCGCGCGATCCTCGGCGCCGGAGCCGCGCACGCCGCGATGGGGCGGTACGAGGCGGCGGAGAAGGAGCTGCGCCGCGCCCTGCGCCTCGCCCCCGATCAGGCCGAGGTCCATCACCAGCTCGGGCTGGTGCTGTTCAAGCGCGGAGTGTACGCCGCCGCCGCCACCGAGCTGCGCCGGGCGGTGGAGCTCGACCCGCACTGCGCCTCCGCCTACCTGGTCCTCGGCGAGGCGCTGAACCAGATGGCGGAGTCCGACCAGGCCATCGAGGCTCTGGAGAACGCCACCCGGATCCAGCCCGAGAACCCCCGGGCCTACTACGCCATGGGGATCGCGTACGACCGCAAGGGGCGGCCGGACCGCGCCGCGGAGATGTACCGCCTCTCCCGCGAGGTGGCGGGGCGCTGAGCGGCTCCGCCCGCGCGCTCCCGTGGGCTTCCGCACCGGCCCGGGTCTCCGAGAGGCTCGGGCCGGTGGCCGTTCCGGCACCCTCCGTGCGGTGCCCAACCCGGCGGCCTACCCTCCACCCGACGACGCGAGGACCCCGCATGAGCCTGTTCAGCCGCGAGCGGCGGTACGAGATCGACGGGCCGGGCCGATGACCGACGCTGCCGGCCTCCGCGCGGATCTGGAGCTCGCCATCCATGCAGCCCGCGCCGCGGGGAAGGAGGTGATGCGCTTCTTCCGCCGGGACGCGGAGGTGCGCTACAAGGGACCGGAGCAGCCCGTTACCGACGCCGACCTCGCCGCCGACCGCGTCCTGCACCGGGTGCTGCTGGACGAGCGGCCGGAGTACGGCTGGCTCTCGGAGGAAACGGCCGACTCCCCCGGGCGACTGGAGCGGCGGCGGGTGTGGGTGGTGGACCCGATCGACGGGACCAACTCGTTCATCCGGGGGATCGCCGAGTTCGCGCTGAGCGTCGGCCTGGTGGAGGGGGACCGCGTCGTGCTCGGCGTCGTGTACAACCCCGCCTCCGGCGAGATGTACCACGCGATCGCCGGGGGCGGCGCCTTCCGTGACGGGACGCCGATCCGTGTCTCTCCGCATGGCTCGCTGGACGACCGGCGGCTGGTGCTCGCGTCGCGGTCCGAGATCCGGCGGGGGGAGTTCGACCCCTTCCACCAGGGATGGACCGTGCACCCGCTGGGAAGCACCGCGTACAAGATGGTCAAGGTGGCGGACAGAACGGGGGACGTGTTCCTCTCGCGCGGGTCCAAGAGCGAGTGGGACGTGTGCGGGGCGGACGTCATCGTGTCCGAGGCGGGCGGGCGGGTCACCGACGCGCGGGGGGAGGCGCTCCGCTACAACCAGCCGCGTCCCCTGGTACGCGGTGTGATCGCCAGCAACGGGATCCTGCACAAGCGGGTGATCGCCCGGGTGGCAGAGATCGCTTCCCCGGTGGGCGGGAGCGGGGAATAGCCGCTCGAGGCCGGGGCGAATCTGGACCCATCGGGACGGCTCCCGTGGTCTCCCCTTCCGGGTCGGCCCCGGGCGGAGGTGGACGTGCAAGACGGTGCCGGACCGTTCACGAAACGAGATCCTTGCATCGGCACATTCCGGATGCATATCGTTAGTATTGTGGATATTGCCGACCCGCGTCGCTCCGGTCCGCGCGCGCCTCCCCGGCTGTAAGACACGGCACCGCTGCCTGATCCGGCATTCCACGCGCTCACGTCGTAGCTCGCCAGGCGCCAATCCATTGAGGGATGGTGCACCCGGGTTCTATTCCGCTTCACCCTCTCCCATCTCCCCATGTCGCGCCTCATTTCCAATCCCGAACCCGGGAAGGAGGTCAGCCCGGGACTTCCTGGTGAGAGCACGGCCAGCACCTTCAGGCAGGTGGTCGAGACCGAATGGGTCCAGATCCGCAGGCGCCGGAAAGTCTGGGGCGTCGAGGACTCTCCCGGACCGGACGGGCCGCACAGGGACGACCTGCCCGGCGACACTCCCGGGCTTCCGCCCTCCGACCTGGTGGGGCTCGCCCTCTCCGGCGGCGGGATCCGGAGTGCCACCTTCGCCCTCGGATTGCTCCAGGAGATGTCGAGGCTCGGCGTGCTGAAGATGTTCGACTACCTCTCGACCGTGTCGGGAGGTGGGTACGCCGGGGGCTGGTGGAGCGCCTGGCTCTCGCGTCCCGACCGGGCAAAGGGGGAGATCTTCCCGCCAGCCGAGAGGTGCGAGCCTCAGCGCTGGCCGGAGGAGACGGGAGAGGAGAGCGTGCCCCATGCTCCGCTGAGCGCGTCCAGCAACGATCCCATCCACCACCTGAGGCTGTTCGCGAACTATCTGACCCCACGCAAGGGAACGCTCAGCGCGGACACCTGGCGGGCGGGGACGATCGTGGTCCGGAACCTGATCCTTACCTGGCTGGTCCTGATCCCCATTCTGCTGGCGGCGGTCCTGGTGGGGCAGTTCTACTTCACCATGAACCCGCATCCCGAGACGAACTTTCTCCAGGATTTCAGGCCGGGTACCGCCGCGCCCGCAACGGCCGCGAGCGCCGGATCGCGCGCCGCGCCACCGACCACAGTCCCCGCCGCCCGCGGGACGCTCGAAGAGCAGAGCGTCCCGCGTGGGGACCACGGAGCCGGAGCGGTCCGGGAAGCGCGTCTGACAGTCATTCGGAACCGGGCCGTCGTTGCTGCGCGCCCCCTGGTGGTCCTCGTCTCGTGGACGGTCCTGCTGACGGTGATCTGGATGCTCTACGGTACGGGAGGAGGGCGCGGGCAGTTCGCCATGACCGTATTCGGGACCGTCGCGGCCGTGCTCATCGTGTGGCAGCTGTACCGGGCGGTGTCCGAGCCACCGAGTGGCGGATGGCCGCTGCCGCGCGGGTGGATCTACGTGGGGGCGATCGGGGCCGTCGCCCTGGCCGCAGGCTACCGGCTCGTTCCGCTCCCGCTCCTCCTGTCGCGCCGCAGGAGCTGCAGGATCGGCGAGGTGCCGATGGATCTGCTCCGCAACCGGGTCGTGCGTGTCCACTCGATGGTGCTGGTCGCGCTGACCGTGCTGACGGTGGTCCTCCTGATAGCGGGTTTCTCCCACGACCTGGTCTGGTATCTCTTCGATCCGACCTCCGGGGGACCGCTCCCGACGTGGATCAAGCAGACCGGCGGCTGGGTGGTCGTTTCGATGACCGTCGGGGCCATGCTGTTCACCGGCATCCAGGCAGCTCCGAGGGGTGGGGGTGGGGACACCCGGTCCGAACCAGGGCTGATCAGCCGGCTGGTCTTCACCGCGACCCCGATCCTGGCGCTGACGCTGCTCGCCGTCCTCACCGCGATCGCCGGGCGGGCTCTCATCCGGATCGTGGGCGCACGGGGAGACATGCCGCCGATCGACACCGCTCTCGGGATCGGTGTGCTGCTGATGCTCGGCCTCGCCATTTACGAGGTGTTCGACCGGAGTGCGCGGCTGAGCCGGACGAGGCGGTGGCTCATCCCCCTGATCGGGCTTGCCACCGGTGCGCTCGTACTTGCCTCCGCTCCGGAGATCGAGGAGTTGACCTTGCGCGAGATCGTGCTCTGGGTCGCGGGCGCCTCCCTGCTCCTCCTGGTGCGCTGGGCAGGGTTGTGGGACATGCATTCGCACACCGTGGGTGACCACGAAGAGCAGGCCGGCCGGCGACACCGCTGGCTGGTGGGCTCCGCGGCGACGGTCGCATTCACGGCGTTCACCTGGTGGCTGTCGCTCGGTCCGATCCTCGGAGCGACCGGGCACATCCAGCTCCGCGACGCGGACTGGATCGAGCTCCTGCGCGCCCCCGGCGGTGTCGAGTTCGAGCAGGTCCTCCTCGCGGGCATCTTCGCCTGTGGCGGATTCGCCTGCGCGGAGCACTTCCTTGCCAAATCGGGGCGCTGGCGCGTGATCAACCTGGTGACGGCCGCGTTTATCGTGCTGAGCGCGCGGCTCGTCCTTCCGTTCCTCCCTCTGGACACTCACGCCGTCACCTACTCTTCCGCGGCGGTCACCCTCACCACCTTCTCGCTGGTGTGGGTGCTGGGCCTCGGGTGGATGGCGGATCCGAACATGGTCTCGCTTCACAGCTTCTACAAGGCGCGCCTGGTGAGGGCGTACATGGGAGCCTCCAACCGCGAACGAGGCTCCCGGGAGATCACCCAGTCCGCTGTCGGGGACGACGTCCGGCTCAGGGTCCTCAAGAACTGCGAGCAGGGGGCTCCTTACCACCTCATCAACACCACGCTCAACCTGGCCGGCGGGCGTGATCTGGCGACCGCGCAGCGCTCCGCCGACTCCTTCGTTCTCAGCGCGGATTTCTGCGGTTCCTTCCGGACGGGCTACCGTCCGACCACGGGATACATGAACGGGAAGATGAGCCTGGGCACCGCAGTGGCGGTCTCCGGCGCCGCCGCGAGCCCGAACATGGGATCCAAGACACCGAGCGCCGCTCTGGCGATGCTCCTGGCCTTCCTGAACGTGCGGCTCGCGTTCTGGGCACCCACGCCCAACAAGGCGCGGTGGCGGGACGAGCAGCCGCGGCTATGGCCCTTCTATCTCCTGCGCGAGTGTCTCTCGCAGACGGACGACCTCTCCGCCTACTGCTGCCTCTCCGACGGCGGCCACTTCGATAACACCGGGCTGTACTCGCTGGTGGCACGGGGGTGCCGCTACATCGTCCTTTCCGATTGTGGTGCCGACCCGAAGCCCTGCTTCGAGGATATGGGCAATGCGATCCGGCGCTGCAGGATCGATTTTGGAGCGGAGATCGACCTGTGCATCAACAAGTTCCTGCGGTCCGAGGCGCAACCGGCAGGCGCGCACTTCGTGGTAGGCACCATCACCTACTCACAGGCACACGTGAAGGCACTCGGCTGGCGGAGCCCGGAGGATCCACGCGGACGCCGGGGAGTGATCGTCTGGATCAAGCCGACGCTGACCGCGACCGGCGAGCCGGCCGACGTCCGGCAGTACGCGCTTGAGAACCCCGTCTTCCCCCAGCAGACCACTGCCGACCAGTGGTTCGACGAGGCGCAGTTCGAGAGCTATCGGCGTCTGGGGGAGTACAGCGCGCGGCAGGTGTTCGGCGGTGCCGTCGTTCCCCCGCGGCCCACACCCGGGGAGGTCGGGTCGTTCTTCGAGGGGCTGCGTGTCCGGGAGCCCGGATCGAAGCTTCAGTTCGACATCGACGTCGTCGACCTCGGCGGGAAGAAGGTCCTTCAGGTGGTCGAACCGCCTTCCACACCGTAGCAGGCCGGTCTCTGCGGGAACCCGACCGGAGGAGCCGGCGAGTTGATCGGACTTTGCCACGGTTGTAAATTACCATGTTTCATCTCCATCCGAACACAACCGTCCCCACGTCCGGAGGTGCCCGATGGCCGGGCATAGCAAGTGGAAGCAGATCAAGCACAAGAAGGCGCTGACCGACAGCCGGCGCGCCGCAGCCTGGACCAAGATCATCCGTGAGATCACCGTGGCGGCCAAGGCGGGCGGGGGCGACCCGGCCGGGAACCCGCGCCTGCGCCTGGCGGTCGACACCGCCCGTGCCGCCAACATGCCCAACGAGAACATCGAGCGCGCCATCAAGAAGGGCACCGGCGAGCTGGAGGGCGTGAGCTACGAGGAGATCACCTACGAGGCCTACGGTCCGGGCGGCGTGGCGATCATGATCGACGCGCTGACCGACAACGGGAACCGGACCGTGGCCGACATCCGCCGCTGGCTCTCCCGGAACGGCGGGAACCTGGGCACCACCGGCTCGGTGGCGTGGATGTTCGACCGCCGCGGCCAGATCGTCATCGACGGCGGGAAGTACGGCGAGGACCAGGTGATGGAGGCCGCGCTGGAGGCAGGGGCCCTGGACGTGGAGAGCGACGACGGCACCTACACCGTCCTCACCGAGGTCGCCGACTTCGCCGCCGTGCAGGACGCGCTCCAGGCGCGGGGGATTGAGTGGGAGGAGGCCGAGCTGGCCATGGTCCCCAAGACCGAGGTGCGCGTGGAGGGTCCCGACGCCGAGAAGCTGGTGAGGCTCCTGGAGCTGCTCGAGGAGCTCGACGACGTGCAGAAGGTCTACACCAACGCTGACATCGACGAGGAGTCCCTGGCCGCGCTCTCGTAGCCCGTCCCTCCCCAACAGCGGGGAGGGGGATTAGGTTTGTAGCAGAAGCCGGCCGACGGCCCCACCGCAACCCGTTGCCACGACCGCATGGTCCTCGTCGCGGACGCTCCGACCTCCCGCTCCACCTCCACTCCCGCGCGTGACTTGATCGTACTCGGGGTCGATCCCGGAACCGCCGTCACCGGCTACGGCGTGGTCGCGCGCGACGGCGCGGGCGTGGTGACGCTCAGGGAGTGCGGCGTGATCCGGACCCGGAGCCGGGCTCCGCTCCCGGAGCGCCTGCGCGACATCTACGAAGGGATCATCGAGGTGATGGAGCGCCACTCCCCCGGCGCGGTGGCCGTGGAGGGGGTGTTCTACGGGAAGAACCCCCGCACCGCGGTGGTCCTGGGCCACGCCCGCGGAGCGATCCTCCTGGCGGCGGCGCTCCGACAGGTGGAGGTGGCGGAGTACCCCCCCGCGGAGGTCAAGAGCGCCATCGTGGGTACCGGCCGGGCCACCAAGGAGCAGGTAGGGTTCATGGTCGCCCGGCTCCTGAAGCTCCGCGAGGCTCCCAGGCCGAGCGACGCCGCCGACGGGGTGGCGGTGGCGCTCTGCCACTGCTTCCGGGGCGCCGGCCAGACGGCGCGGCCGCCGATGCGCTTCTCGCTGCGCATGCTGGCCGAGGCACGGGGGGCGCTTTGATCTCGCGGATCCGCGGGACCCTCCTGACGCGCGAGCTGGGCCGGGCGGAGGTGATGACCCCCGGCGGCGTCGCGTACGAGCTGGAGATCCCCACCACGGTGTTCGAGCGCCTCCCCCGCGCGGGGGAGGAGGTGGAGCTGCGGACCCTTCAGGTGGTCCGGGAGGACGCACAGCTCCTCTTCGGCTTCCTGGAGGACGGGGAGCGCACCCTCTTCTCCCGGCTGATCTCCGCCAGCGGCGTCGGGCCCCGCCTGGCGCTCGCCGTCCTCCAGGAAGCCGAAGAGGAGCTGTGCGTCCTCCCGGACCACCTGAAGGGTCCGCAGCTCCACCTCCTCCCCCGCGCGGG
>DATAAL010000533.1:0-19218 GCA_036260145.1 Longimicrobiaceae bacterium
GACGGGTGTGGTCCCCCTCGAGCAGGTGGCGGGCCAGAGCGCCACGGAGTGCAGGTCGTTGGCGCCCAACACATTTCGTTCCGGGATGCCCGCCGGAAGGGGCGAGGAGGAGCTGAGCTGCGCACCGGAGCGATGCCAGCACGGGGTGTCTTCGCGGTCGGCCCTTACACGGGAGCGATCCCCGCCTTCCCCGTTCGTCCCTCCCTTTTTCGCTTCAACACGTCCATTGCGCCTTCATCCCGGCATTCTGGCCCGGGCTCCAACGCAGGCACAATCTGGAGGGCAGAACCTCTCCGCCCGTGCCATTGCGGCGGGAAGAGGGGGAGCTTCCGTCGGCGGCAGGAGCCTTCCGTGGCCGGATCGGTCCTATGAGGATGCGGGTACTCCATGAGCTGATTGATATCGACGCTTCCCCCGAGGCCGTCTACGATGCTCTCGTGAGCTCCGCAGTACACGAGCGGTTGACCGGGCTGCGCGCGGAGATCCTCTCGCGGCCCGGGGGGATGTTCGTCACCTGCGCGGGCCGGTGCCACGGGTGGAACCTGGTGCTGGTTCGCGGCCAGAGGATCGTCCAGGCGTGGGCGGACAGTAGCTGGCCGCCGGACCACTACTCCCTCCTCCGCTTCGAGTTTGTCCGCAGCCTTCGCGGCACACGCCTCCAGGTGACCCAGATCGGCGTACCCGCCTTCGACTTCGACCGCCTTGCCAGCTTCTGGCGCTCGAGGTACTGGGAGTCCCTCAGGGGGATGTTCGGGGGGCGCTAGGGGGGCCCCCCCGCACGCGCCTCCGCGACGCCAGGGCGGCTGGAGCAGTGGGGCTCCGGGAGCTGGGTCCTCTATCCCGCCGACTGGCTACATACGTGCCCGCCGCGCACTCCACCGCCGGCCAGAGCGCTGCGCAGAGCCGAGCCCAGCCGTCTCCCCGCGGTACGGACCTCGTACGCGGTGAAACCCGCATAGCCCAGGACGAGGCCGCCACGCTCCGGAGGCTCTACCGCGAAGGCGGAAAGGGGCATGGCGCTCACCCCCGCCTCGGCCACCCACTCCGACGCGGCGGTGTCGTCGATCCCCGGAGGGAGCCACGCCGTCAGGTGCATCCCCGCCTCCGCGGCACGTACCTCCAGCAGGCCCTTCACCTCCTGGTTCACGGTCGCGATGAGCGCCTCCTGCCGTTCGTGGTACAGCGAGCGCATCCGGCGGATGTGGCGCTCGAAGTGCCCCTCTGCGATGAAATCGGTGAGTATCGCCTGCTCGATCGTGGGCGCCTGGGTGGACGCAAAGACGAGCATCGCGGTGAAGGCGTCGACCACCTCGTCCGGCACGACCAGGTATCCGAGCCGGAGGGAGGGGAAGAGCACCTTGCTGAACGTGCCGGTGTAGATGACCCTCCCGTCCTCGTCCAGCCCCTGGAGGGCCGAGATCGGGCGGCTGACGTAGCGGAACTCGCTGTCGTAATCATCCTCGAGGATCCACCCGCTGGAACGGCTCGCCCACTGCAGCAGCTCGAGCCGGCGGCGCAGGCTCATCGTGACCCCGACCGGGAACTGGTGCGAGGGGGTCACGTAGGCGAGGCGTGCCTCCGGAGCGCGCTCCAGGGCCATGGTGAGATCGAACCCCTCCCGGTCCAGCGGCACGGGGTGGATCTGGGCCTCGGCCGCGATGAACGCTCCCCGCGCGGCGTGATAGCCCGGATCCTCCATCCACACCGCATCCCCCGGATTGAGGAGGACTCGCGCGGCAAGGTCGAGGGCGTGCTGCGAGCCGGCCACGATGAGCACCTGATCGGCCGTGCACTTCACCCCCCGCGAGCTGCCCAGGTAGCTCGCGATCACCTCGCGCAGAGGACGATACCCCGCCGAGACGCCGTAGTTGAGCAGCTCGGAGGCGGACCGGCGCCATCTTCGGGCAGCCAGTCGTCTCCAGAGGTCCAGCGGGAACTCCCGGACGGCGGGGAGCCCCACCTGAAAAGGCCGGGGTGGCCCGGAAACCGAGGACAGGTGAAACGGCGCCTCGGCGACGACGAGCGCGCGCCGGGATATCGAGGGGGTTCTGGAGAGAAGGGGTCGGACGGGAGTCGCCTGCGCTCCGACCTGCAGCAGCTCGTCGGGCAGCTCCCGGGAAACCCGGGTCCCGCTCCCCACCTTCCCCTCCAGGTAGCCTTCCGCCCAGAGGTGCTCGAACGCGGTGAGGATCGTGTTCCGGGAGACGTTCAGCTCGGCGGCGAGCGTCCGGGTGGAGGGAAGCCGCGTTCCCGGGGCGACACGTCCCCGGAGGATCGCCTCCCGGATCTCCTGGTAGACCTGCCGGTACAGGGGCTCAGGAGAATCCGGGTCGATGGAGACCAGCAACGTGAGACCGCTCGGCGTCTTACGCGGCATGCGCTCTTCTCCCTGCAGGCACGTTCGATTCATCTGATGAATAAGTATTCTACCATAACTTCCCCAGAAGTTCCGCAGCACCCTGGGAATGCCATTCCTTTTCCGCCCGTAACCGCTCGGAGGGGGATTGGGGAGGGAAACCGGACAGCGGGGTGGGAGAAAATCCACGGGGTGGGCAGGGCGCGAGACGCCGGGGTCAGAAGTCCCTGGCCGAGATGCAGGTTCCCGCGGAGTTGCAGACGGAGAGGTTCCTCGCGGCCGGACCTCCGGCGGCATCGAACCAGACGGGGCCCGCCACCCCGTGACCCGGATGGTTCGCGTCCAGGGCATCCAGGTAGTCCCGGATGGCCTTCCGGTGGGTCCCGGCACGCTCCATGGCCTGTGTCAGGAGCATCACGGCCTCGTACGCGAGCGAGGCATAGATGGAGGGTGGCCGCCCGTGCTGCTGGATGAACGCGGTCTCGAACCGCTGCAGTCCCGGTCCGCGGCCCATGCGCCTGCTCACGAAGTACAGGTTCGCGGGTAAGCGGTCGTCCGCCATCCTGTTGATCGGGATCTCCTCGGTCAGCACCTCGACCTCCAGCCCCTGTCTCCGGATCTCGCGCAGCACCGCCTCCCCGGTCGTCGCGAAGCCACCTATGTACACGACATCCGGCCTCTTGCGCCGGTAATGCGTGATGAAGGGCTCGACATCGGCCGGAGTGGTCTTCTGGGGAAGGATCGGATCGATCCCGACGATCTCCCCCCGGAAGTGCCGCTGGAACGCGGCCGCGGATGCTGCGCCGTTGCTGGTGTTGCTGTAGAGGACCACCGCTCTCCTCAGCCCGCGCACGTTCGCGAAGCGCGCCAGGGTGGCGCCCGCCCTCGCGTCGTCCGGGCTCAGCCGGAAGAGCCATCGTGAAGCGCCGGCGAGCTCCGGGGAGGTCGCGGTGGGAGAGATGGCTGCCAGGTGGCCGTCGTAGATCTGGCTCGCCGCGAGCGTCGGGTTCGAGTGGGAGTGTCCGATGACCGCAACCACGCTCCGGTCCGCCACGAACTCCTGAGCGATCCGAACCGCCCGCTCGGCGCCGAATCCGTCGTCGCGGACGCGCACCTCGAGCTGACGCCCCCGCACTCCGCCCCGGGCGTTGATCTCCCGTACCGCGGTCTCGACCGCCTGCCTCGCGCCCATGTCGGTGGTGTTCCACGACCCCACGACCCCGAGGACGATGGGCTCCCGGTCCGGGACGCAACCCCAGAGAGCTCCGAGGGTGAGCAGGAGCGAGCCGAGCATCCGCCCGGGGCGGGGTCCCGCCGCCGCGGGCGGGAGAAGGCTCCGGGATCCATGCGGGAGCGCGAACTCCGCGCCCCCGCTCAGTTGTGCTTCATTCATCTTCCCTCACACCGTACCTGGCTTCTCACGCCGTCATGTTGCGAGCGCGCGCTCGATGTACCCGACGAGGGTCGGGATCTCGAAGGGCTTGTCCAGAACCTGGCACTGGGTGGTCGTGACGAACTCCGCCATGTCTGGAGAAACGTTGTCACCGGTGACGAACACCAGCCGCGAGAGGAGGTCTGGCCGGCTCCTGGCCACGTGCTTGTAGAGGTCCACTCCGGAGAAGACCGGCATGCGCAGATCCGAGATGACCAGGTGGTAATCGGAGGACCGGGCCCACGCCAGGTGGAGCCGCTCCAGGGCGACCGCCCCATTCTCCGCCTCGTCTACCTGCCACCCGTACCGGGTGAAGATCCGCCTCAGCGTCCTCCGGATCGTCTCCTCGTCATCCACCACCAGCACGCGGGGTGCCGCGGGGCCCTCCATCTCGAGCGCGTCTGCAGCCTGGACATCCGCCTCGGGCTCCTCGGCGGGCTCAGGCGCCGGGCGCGCGACGCACGGGAGGGTGGCGACGAAGCGTGCGCCGCCGAACGGAGGGGTGCGGGCATCGGTACGATTCCCCCCCGTCAGGGTTCCTCCATGCTGCTGGATGATCCCCAGCGACACGGAAAGGCCGAGCCCGCTCCCCTCGCCGGTGCTCTTGGTGGTGAAGAAGGGCTCGAAGATCCGGGGAAGGATCTCGGGATCGATCCCGGGACCCGTATCCTCCACCACGATGGCGCAGCGATCGTTCTCGACCTGGACCGAGACGTGCACCTCTCCACCCTTCCCCGCCGCCTGCACCGCATTGTAGAGGAGGTTGATCAGCACCTGCCCGAGGCCGACGCGGTCCCCTTCGACGACGGGGAGCGGGTCCGGCAGGGAAAGGGAGAGCTTCGCCCCCAGGGCGCTGAAATGCGGCTCCACGTTGCGGGAAGCGTCCTCCACCAGGGTCCGCAGGTCCACCTGCTCCTTGCGCGTCTCCCGCTGCCGCACCACCGAAAGCAGATCCCGCACGATCGAGCGCGACCGGAGTGCCTGTTCGCGAATGGAGTGCAGCTCGTCCAGGCCGACCCCGGGGGGAGGATCCATGAGCAGCAGCTCGACGGAGAGCAGGATGCCGGCGAGCGGATTGTTGAGTTCGTGCGCGACCCCGGAGACCAGCAGGCCGACGGCGCTCAATTTCTCCGCCTCGCGGAGTGCCGCTTCTGTCGTCGCGAGCTTGGCGAGCGATTCGCCCGCCTGGTTCAGGGTAGAGGCAAGCAGATGGAACTCGTCCGGCATGGAAGTCCCATCGGTGCGGATGGCCAGATCGCCCTCGCTGAGCACGTGCGCGTGCGCGACCAGCACCCTCAGCGGCCCCAGGATCGACCCCAGGGTGGCCTGCACGATGACCGCAGCGAGCAACGCGGCCCCCAGGATGAGGACAACCAGGAGCACCGCGCGCTGCATCGTTATCCGGTGAAGCTCCTCCGAGACGGCGGCTACCTTCCGGGCGGTCATCTCGCCGAGCTGCCGCACGCCCGTGAGAGTCGAGTCGGCGTAGGGAGCCGCCAGCGTGGCCTCGCGGCGCGCTTCGTCTATCCTGTCGGTATCCGCCAGACGGTGCGCCCGCGCGTAGTGAGCTTCCGCCATCGCCAGGTGCTTGTTGATGGCGGAGATCAGTACGGTCTCGTCGGCCGTGGACCCGACCCGCCGGTCGATCTCCAGAGTCAGGCGCCGGGCCTCCCAGCCGAACCGTCTGAAGCTCTCCTCCGCGCCCGGCTCCCGGGTGTGCACATACCGTACGGCCGCCTGGAGCTCCTGCACGACGGTCGACGAGAAGCTGGCGCTGAGCGCTGCTCCGTCCCGCATCGCATTGAGCGTGGTCCGGATATCCTGGGAGAGCTGGGTGGTAGCCCACCACCCTACCGCGATTGCGAGGAAGAGGAGCCCGTTGATGACGTACAGGCCGAACCGCAGTCGCGCCCGGATGCTACGCGGCGCAGGCAAACGCATGGACATGCTTCAGTTTGACAGGGATGGAGAGCCGTTCGTGGACCTGCACGCCGTGCTCTCGGAGGATCAGAGGGAGCCTACACTCTGGTGGGAGTCACGATTCCCAGCAGGTCGGGGAGTACTCCTGAGTCAATTCCACAGATATAACTATCGACAGCGGAGAGGGGCGGGTTAAACCGGCCCTGCCGTCGCGCAAGTAGCTATACGGTATGTAGTTACGATCATATCAAGCCCAGGCCAGCCTGTAATATGCGCATACAGACGAATATTGCGCCTAACGTACCGCATAGTAATGGTGACAATCTCTTGCCTCATCGGCACCTCGGCCGACTTCACCGACCGGGCGCCGCCGAAGCGGTGCCGGAGCGGGGCTCCGCATCTTCAGGGAAGGGGGGCAGCCGGCGAGGTGGAACCCGTGCCGCAGAACAGAAACGGGGGCACCCCGAAGGATGCCCCCGCCGTCCCCACCGGGCAGGATTCCTTACGACGCCGCGGAGCAGGTGGAGGAGCCGCGGGGCTGACACTCGGTGTCGGGGATCTGGAACGCCGAGACGATGACGTGGTTGGGCTGATCCTTGGGAAGCTGGTTGAGCCTCCCGAACCGACGGTGGTCGATCCACCGATGCCCTCCCTCGAACATCAGGGAGTACCGCCGCTGCTTGAGGAGCTCCGTGACGAAGTCCGCGTCACTGGCCGGCAGCGAGATCGGTGCCAGCCCACCGGCCCGCTGACGGATGAGGTTGATGTCCTTGACGGCATCATCCCCGTCCTGCGTGAACCATTTCGCCTCCGCCCGCAGGAGGATCAGCTCCTCGTTGCGGATGACCGGCACCGGCGTGGTGGAGGTGTAGAGGGTGAACCTGAGGTTGGACGTGACCCCGAGCTGGGTCCGGGAAGCGACAGTGCGGACCTTCGCCAGCCGGAGGTCGGCGCTCCCGTCCGGACGCTTCTCGGCGTCCCGGGTGACGGACGGATGGGCAAAGATGACCGTCGCGTTGAGGCCGTTCAGCGCGTCACCCGACCCTGAGCCATAGGTATGGTAGGCGCCGAGGGTCAACGACCCGGACGGGTCGAGGAAGGACCTGCTCAGGGCGTCGAGCGCGGCCCGGTAGTGCGCCGTCCGCTCCGCGCCGGTCGTGAGGCTGCCGAGGTAGCTTTCCACCCGGGCCCGGAGCGCCCAGTTGAACCGGACGAAGGTGGCCGGAGTCGCGAACTGACTGAACCCGGGGCTCAGAGGGAATGCGAAGCTGCTCCCGGCGGCCTGGAGGTGGGTCCGCCCCTCGTCCAGGAGCTTGAGGATGTGGGCGAACACCCCTGCCCGGTTCACGAGCGGCGCCGGAGCCGCGCGGGGATCCTGGTTCACCTCGATCGGTGCCCCGTTCACATCCCGCGTGTTGATGACGCGGAGGAACTCCAGGGCCTGGATGGTCTTGGCGAACCCGCGGATCCCCTCCTTCTCGGCGTTGGTGAGGGCGGGCTGCACCCTGTCCAGCGAGTTCAGGATGGTGTTCGCGTCCCGGATGGTAGCATACGGAGCGGCCCAGTTCCCCCCGCCGTAGGCTCCGCTGTTGGTGAGCGGGCCGACCAGGTACTCGGTGACGAAGCGGGGATCGGAGCCGTCGAGCGTGACGGACTCCCGTCCCAGGATGCCGAGGGCGTTCACATACCCGGTCCGCGCGGTGATCCCCCCGCGGGCGTCGATCAGGAGCCCGCTCGCCGCGGCGATCATCATGGCGCGGGTCGGCTGGCCCTCCAGCTCATCCAGCCCCGGGTTGTTGTAATCCGGCACGGTCAGGTCGGCACACCCACCGGATCCGAGCATCAGTCCCAGCAGGAGCGGCTGCGCCACTTTCTTGACGGTGGTTCTCATGGCTATTCCCGTGTGAGGGGTCGACGTGGATCAGAACCCGAGATCGATGGAGAGCCAGAAGCTCCGGCTCGGCGGGAACGGCGCCACGTCCACGCTACGCCCGATCTGCTGGTTGCCGAAGTTGCTCACCTCCGGATCCAGCCCGGTGTAATCGGTCCAGGTGTGGAGATTCCGCCCGCTGAGGGAGATCCGCGCGTCGCGCACCCTCCCCGGGATCCGCCTCAGGGCGGCCTCGGGGAGCCGGTAGGCGAGGGAGAGCTCCCGCAGCTTCACGAACGAACCATCCTCGATGTACTGCTGCGTGTACGTATTGAAGCCGAGCACCCTCTCCATACCGGAGCAGCGCGGGTGACACTCCGGGACCCGCCGGGGCGCCGTGACCCCGGAGGGGAGCAGGTAGTCCGGGGAGAGCTGGCCGGCGTCGTGCAGGAACCGCGTCAGGTTGACGACGTCGCCTCCCTTCCTCCAGTCCAGCAGCGAGTACAGGGTCAACGGCCCGAAGGTGAGCTCGTTGGTGAACCCCATGGTGAAGTCGGGGGTGGCGTCGCCCAGCGCCTCCTCGATGGCGATCCCGTTTGCATCCCGGCCGTTGTAGCCCACGATCTGCGTGGGGGACTTCCCCTTCTCGATCTGGAAGACGCCCAGGCTGGCGGCGCCGAAGCTCCCTACCCGGAAGGTGGGAACCGGGAGCTCGGTGATCTCGCTCTCCGTCTTGTAGAAGGTGGTCCGGCTCGTCCAGGTCAGCCGGTCGAGCTGGATCGGGGTGGCTCCGACCGCCACCTCGACCCCCCGGGTATTCATCCCGGCCCCGTTGAAGAACTCGCTCCCGAAGCCGGTCGAGGGCGCGATGGTGCGCTGCAGGATGAGGTCGCTGATGCGCTGGTCGTAGGCGGTGAACTCGAGGTTCGCTCGCCCGTTGAAGAGGGCGAGGTCGAACCCGCCCTCGATCTCGCGCTGCCGCTCCGGCCGTATGTCCGGGGCCCCGAGAACGCCTCCCGACACGAGGCCGGGAACCCCGCCGATGTTGAGGTTGGCGAGGAGCTGGGTGAACTTCTGCCCGAAGAGGGGCTGGTTGCCGGTCTCGCCGTACGCCAGGCGGAGCTTCAGCTCATCCACGAAGGAGGCGAGCTCCGGGAGGCGGTACGAGATCGAGGTCTTGGGGTAGAGGTAAAACTTCGCATCGTCCCCGTTCGCGCTGGTCCGGTCGGCACGAATCCCCGCCGTCAGGAGGAGACGGTTGTCCAGGAGGAGGAGCTCCTCCTGTGCGTAGACTCCGAGGTCGCGTACCCGCTGGCGGACGTCGAAGAGATTGACGGTCGTGGCCGCATCGATCCCCTCCTCCCCCGCGATCAGGTTCCGCCCGATCACGTTCTTGATGTTGAGGTCACGGTCCTCGTACTGCACCCCCACCGACGACGTGGCGGTGAACGCCCCGCCGGCCGGGCTGAAGGTGTGGACGAGGTTGGCGTTCCCGTTCAGGTTGAGGTTGTTGCTGGTGCCGCGCACCACCGTTCCCGGCTGTCCGTCGTCCCGCTCGAACTGCAGGTTAGACGGATAGAAGAGGTTGTTGTTCTGCGCGAAGTAGTCGGCACCCCCCACCAGCGAGAACCGCAGGCTCTGGCGGTCGTTCTGGAGGAGGTCGACCTTCACGTCACCCGCGGAGATGAAGCGCCAGACATCCTCCTCGTTCTTCCCCAACGCGGCGGTCTGGAGCGGATTGCTGCGCTCGAAGGGGTTGTCGGGGAAGAGGCCGTCCGCCCCCCGCCGCAGGTCCACGAAGTTGGGGGTGAAGGGGAGCACCATGTAGTAGCTCACCCCGGCGTTGTCGTTGTTGGTCAGGCCGCGCTGCGCGCGGGTGTGCAGCAGGTTGTTGTTGAGCCTCACCTCCACCGCGGAGCCGAGGCGCTGCTCCAGGTTCAGCCGGACGGACTGCTTGTCGAACCCGGTGTTCTCGATGATCCCCGCGTCCCTCTGCAGGAGTCCCGAGAGGAAGTAGCGCGTGCCCCCGGTCCCGCCGCTGATGCTGAGGGCCGTTTCGCCGGAGAGATCCTCCCGTCCCGCGAGCAGCTTCTCATGGTCGAAGGTCTGGAGCGGCTGACCGTTCGGACCGAAGTACGCGGCCACCTCCTCTCCGAACGCCCCCACCGCCTCGTCCCGCGTGAAGTTGCGGGCTCCCAGGGTGTTGGAGAGCTGGTAGACGCCGAGCTTCTGCGAAAACCGGATCTGCGGGGCACCTTCCCGGCCGCGCTTGGTGGTGATGATGATCACGCCGTTGCTCGCCTTGGAGCCGTAGATGGCGGCGGCGGAGGCCCCCTTCAGGATCTCGATGCTCTCGATGTCCGACGGGTTCAGGTCCGCGACCCGGTTGACGGTGTTGTCCTGCACCGAGCCGCCGACCACCCCGACGGAGGTGGTGTTCAGCAGCCCGGTGGCCGCGGTCACGGCGTTCTGGCCGGAGGGGATGGAGACGTTGCTGACGATCACCCCGTCGATCACCCAGAGCGGGTCGGCGGTGCCGTTGATCGAGGAGACGCCGCGCAGATCCACCTGCACCCCCCCGCCGGGGGCGCCGGAGTTGGTGGAGATGAGGGCTCCCGGCACCTTCCCCTGGAGCGCCTTGTCCACCGTCTGCGAGGGGGTCCGTTCCACATCTCTCGCGCTCACGCTGGCCACTGCGTGGGCGAGGTTGCGGCGGGCCACGCTGGTCGCCTGACCCGTGACCACGATCGCATCCAGGCTGAGCGCGTCAGCCTCCAGCCGAACGTTCACGGTAGCCTGCGCGAGCGGGACGACAACCTCCCGCATCGCATATCCCAGCCGGTTGACCCGGAGTCGCACCTCGGCCGCGGGTGCCGAGACCGTGAACTGCCCCTGCTGGTCGGTCTGCGTGGTCCGGTTCTGCCCCACGATCGACACGGCGGCTCCCGCTACGGGCGTCCCTTCGGCGCTGGTGACGGTGCCGGTGATCTGGCGCTGCTGCCCCTCCAGGCTCTGCGGTCCCGCGAGGAGCGAGACTCCGAGCACGAGCGCGTACAAGAGTAGCTTTGTCATGGTTCCGTTCCCGTTTCACAGGTTGATGATCCTGCCCGGCGGAGGTCCTGAGATGAGACGAAGCGCGTCTCGACCGGTCCCCGTTCAGATCGCTCCGAACGGGAGCTCCGATCGAGCGGAAACCCGTTCCCCTCCTCGATGTGCTAGGTGACGAGCCAGGAAGCGGTGAGCCCCGCGCCAGGCACGCTGCTGCCGACCCTGCTCAAACCCGAAGAACAATCCATAGCCCTTCCTCCTTTCCTGGCCTGGAGTAAGACCGCATGGACGCATGCGGCAACTTCGTACTGCCGGTGGAATCCTTGGCAGAGCCACTTCACCTCACTCCCCGGTACCGGGGAGGGCGCGGACCGGCCGGCGCACCAGCTCGCCCCCGCAGTTCGGACAGATCTCCCGCAGCGCCTCGGTGCAGGCGGGGCAGAAGGTGCACTCGTACGAGCAGATGAACGCCGTGTGGTGCGGAGCCAGCGAGCGGCCGCAGCGCTCACATCGGTCGCGCATTTCGAGAGCCATGCGACTCCTGAGGGTTTCGTTGCGGGAAATTCCGAGCGCCATCCTGCCCCGGGGGACGCGCTCGGGTGCGCTGGGTTACTCCATGAAGCGGGCCCTGGAACGTTCCGGCACAGGAACTCTCCCGCGTATCCCGGCAGGGCACTCGACTTCGTGGTTTCTCAGGCGGCAGTCCGGAGCACTCCCGCGACTTCCCCGCCGCGGTGAGCCTTCCGGTCTTCGGGTGATGGAGAGGGCACGGGGTTCGGAGCCCGCATGCCTCGCGGTGGTACTCGACTCCCGGGGCGGTTGCCGGTCCACGCCCGGCCAGGAGCGCCGAGGGGGTGTGCCGGAGACGCCGCTCTCCCGGCCTGGTATCACCATGTGCTGCGCGCCCCGTCGAGCGAATCATGGTGAGGGATGGAGGGCCCGAACAGAACCACTTCACGGCGCCGGAACGGGACCACTTCCGGACCCGGCCCCATGAGCCCCGTCCCGGAACGGCTGCCGGAGCGACCCGCGCCTCCCGGCGCGGCCATTCCTCAGTGGCTCCTGGCTCCCGTTGAAACTGGTACTGTACGGACCGGATCTCTCCGGGAATCCTTCCGTCGTCCTCACGAGGCAGCACGTCCCGCTCCGAGACCGCCGTCCGGCGGACTTTCCGCGGAGGCCCCGGAGTGCCGGGTGCGGCGCACCAAGGCGGCCGCACACCCTCTCCCCCACTCTATGGAGGTGCGTATGAAGGGCAGGTTTCCTCTGGCGGTACTCCTGGGCGCCGCCCTGGTGCTGGCCGCCTGCGACGGCAGTGACATCGTCACCCCGTCAATCGAATCTTCTCGCAACGTCGACAACGACTGCACGACCGAGGACGACTGCACGGGTGGGGAGGATAACGGGGAGGGGGGTATAGCGTCGTTCTCCTACTGGACCAAGGTAGAAGTGTGGGCTTACTCTGCCACCAAGGTCCAGATATTCGAGTCGGTTTCGAAGGCGATTGACAGGGTGGCGTCGAGCCGGGTAAGTGCGTCCTACTACGTGGAGTTGTACTGCCATCCGACTCGCCGGAGCTTCCTCGAAAGCCAGTCGAGTCCCACCGTGTACGGGAGCCCGAATATCGCCAAGGTAAGCAAGGGTTTCTCCTACATAATCGAGGTCCAGCGCGCCTACGAGGCTCGCTCGACCCACGTCTTCACCGCTTCGCCGGGAGCTACGGGAGGGGGGACGTTCTACTCCTCAAAGTATCAGTGCTTCTGAGAGCTCCGGGCAGTCGGCCGTGGAGGCCGACTGCCCATTTTTTTCCGCGGCACGCCCTGATGGAAGATGAAAATCCGGAGGAGAGTGCCCCCCGTGATGTCGTCCCGGGAGCAAGGGGCAGCCGGCGGTGGTCGGGTAAGGACAGATCCTCCTGCAGCGGCCCGCCGTTGAAAGGAGAGGTGGGAATGGTACTCCAGGAGGGATCCGAAGTGGCCCTGTCCGGCTGAGCCGTCCAGGCTAACTTTCTGGTGCCATCCCAGGGGAGGGGCCACGGCTCACCAGAGCATGGAGAGACCGAGGAGGAGAGCGTAGCCGACAGCATGGAGCCTGGAGTGGCGCCGCTCCGGGAGAACTGCACGACGAGGACGAACCCGCCTTCTCCATTCTTCGAGAGCCCTGCGATGAAGCTACTCCGTGCGGGTCTACAGGTCGTGGTCTGGATCAGCCTCTGTGCGCGGACGGGTTTTGCAGGGGACCCGGCAGGCTCCCCACTGGCGGTGCGCCCGGATACTACCTCCCCGCTCACCCGTGTGATCCTGCTGGGGACGGGGACTCCCAACGCCGATCCGGACCGCGCGGGACCCTCCGTGGCCGTAGTGGTGAACGGTACGGCCTATCTGGTCGACTCCGGACCCGGAGTGGTACGGCGGGCGGCGGCAGCCCAGCGAAAGGGGATCGCGGCGCTGGAGGCGAAGAACCTCAAGCACGTCTTCATCACGCACCTCCACTCTGACCACACCCTAGGCTACCCGGACCTGATCCTGTCGCCCTGGGTCCTGGAGCGGGAGGAGCCGCTCCGGGTGTACGGCCCCGAAGGCATCCGGCACATGACCGAGCACCTCCTGGAGGCGTACCGCGAGGACATCGCCATGCGCATCTACGGGTTGGAGCCCGGAAACCACTCGGGGTACAAGGTGGACGTGCACGAGATCCGGCCCGGACTCGTCTACGAGGACCACAACGTCAGGGTATACGCGTTCCCGGTGCGGCACGGCTCCTGGCCGAACGCCTACGGCTTCCGCTTCGTCACACCCGACCGTACGGTGGTCATCTCCGGCGATGCGGCGCCGAGCGAGAGCGTAGTGGAGGCGTGCGCGGGCTGTGATCTTCTCATCCACGAGGTCTATTCGGTCGAGCGCTTCTCCGGTCGTCCCCCGGAGTGGCAGCGATACCACTCCAGCTTCCACACCTCCACGCGCGAGCTGGCGGAGATCGCCACGCGCGCCCGGCCTCGGACCCTCGTGCTCTACCACCAACTCTTCTGGGGTGCCACCAACGAGGATCTGGAACGAGAGATCCGGCAGCACTACAATGGGCGGGTCGTTTCCGGGAATGATCTGGATATTTTCTGATCCCCCACGAATCCCCACGTCCCGTAGGTCCCACCGTCCCCTCAGGTGGAGCGCTACCCGTGTGCTCGCCCTCGCCCTCAGCAGCGCCTGTGCGGCCCATGGTGGTAGCTCGCAGATCTCCACACCGGAGTCAGCCATGCTTCCAGGTGGGCAGATCCTCGAACGTCAGGTATACGGCACCTCCCTCGAGGGGAACCTCCTGGGCGACTCACCCCGGCGCGAGGTGCTGATCTACCTTCCCCCGAGCTACCAGCGTGCCCCCCGGAGAAGATTCCCGGTCGTATACCTGCTGCATTCGTACGGTGCCGGGCCACGCAGCTGGACGGGGGAGAACGGCTACGAGGGGATGGATATCCGGACAGTGGTCGACAGCCTCGTCGCGGCGGGCGCCATCGAGGAGATGATCGTGGTGATGCCCAATGCCCAGAACCGCCTGCGGGGGAGCTGGTACGCGAACTCTCCGGCGACCGGGAACTGGGAGGACTTCCTTGCCCGGGACCTGGTGGCGTATGTGGATTCCACCTACCGCACCATCGCGGAGAGAGGTGCCCGGGGGATCGCCGGCCAGTCCATGGGAGCCTACGGCGCGCTTCGCCTGGCGCTGCGGAGACCCGACGTATTCGGTGCCGCGTTCGTGATGAGCTCACCCCATATCAGCAACCCGAACCCCTTCGGTGAGCGCGCCTTCACGGCCGCGATGAGGGTCCCCGACGGCGCCGCTCTCGATACGGCACCGGTGCCCGCGGTCCTGATGCTGTCGAAAGCCGCGGCCTTCGCCCCGGATCCGGGGAATCCGCCCTTCTTCGGCGCACTCCCCTACACCTGGCGCGACGGCCGGCTGGAGCAGGTGGAGCAGGTATGGCAGAGGTGGATGCAGAGCACCCTCCTGGCCCTGGTATCCGAGGCGCGCTCGGCAAGCTCCCCGATCCGGCTGTGGCTGGAGGTAGGAGACCGCGACGGGATACGCTCGGACATGGAGCACCTTTCCCGTACCCTTCTGGCGGCGGGGGTCGGGCACACCTTCCGGATCTTCCCCGGCGGCCACGTTGCCGGGGTACGAGCCCGGTTCGAGACCACCGTGTTCCAGTTCTTCTCCGCGGCCTTCCGGAGAGGATGACCGCGGAGATCCGCTCCGGTTGGACCATACCCGGGAATCACCGGCGGGGAGCCGGTCCTGCCCCTCCGGAAGTGGTACCATAGCCATCCGAAGTGGCACCATGGCCATCGGATCAAGTGGCCCTTCTCCTGTCAGCTCCTCCCCTTATATCTTGCCTGCCATAAGCCTCCCCACAATCAAGCACCCGGTAAGCTGCAGGCCCGGCGGGCTCCTCGGGCTCTGTTGAGCCCAAGCACCCCCAACGCCTTTCTTGGTTGAGCGTTCGAACAAGAGGTGCCTGTCCGTTTTACAGCATCCGAGGAGCCAACAGAATCCGCGCTTCCACGGGAGAGGATCTTGTCCCCGCAGGTGCTCACCCTCTCATTCACCCGGAAGATCATGGTTAGGTTGATTGTGCTGTTCGGACTCGTCGGCGCGTTTGCCACCCTCCCCCGTGTACTTCATGCTCAGACGAGTGGCAGTCCTGCGATACTCCCGGTTCCGACCGCCTGGGATACCGTCTACATCCTCGCCCTCTCTCGCGGCCCGGCGTATCCGACCGGCCAATCGACTCCGGAACAGCTCTCCGTCCTGGAACAACACATCCAATACCAGTTGCGTCTGCAGGCCGAGGGAAAGGCGCTTGCCGCCGGGCCCGTATCGCCGTTGCCCGGTGATTCCACACTGGGACTCACTCTTCTCCGGGTGCGGTCCCGGAGTGAGGCCGAGGCACTCGTTGCCGGGGATCCCGGTGTACGGTCGGGCCGATTCAACTTCAGCCTGCGGGCGTGGATCATCCCTCGCGAGCGGTTGCCCTGATCCCAGGCGCATACGGTTCGAAGCGCAAGATCCGGCAGCTTCACGAGATGGTGATCGCCACCATGCTCCTGTCCCCCCTCTCCACGCTCGGCAAAACGGCAGGCTCCGGGTGATCAGCGTATCCTGCGAGCGTGGCGGACCGCCGCAAAAAAAGCAAATGTCGACCGCCTCCTCCGGCGGCGCCGGGCCGGTCTGGTGCGGGGAGGCGTGACGGGGGCACCAACCCCATCCGCCGCACAGACCCTACACCGTCCTACACCCAACCCCCACACTCAAGGAAGAACGCCATGAGCAACCGCAGCCCCGCCACCCTCTGGACACTCACCGCGGCCGGAACGGTCCTCCAGATCGCCATGGTGGTCGCGGGGAACTTTTCCCCCACCATCCTCAACCTCTCCGGCCCGCTGGGCATGTCCATCTCGCTGCTCGTCGGGCTCCTCTACGGGCTGAATGCGGCGACCAGCTTCGCCGATGCGGTGCGCGGCGGGGCGATCACCGGCGGAGTGGGAGCGTTCATCGGGATCGGGGTCGCGTACCTGCTGGGCAACGCCTTCCTCTGGCTCTTCGCCTTCGGCACCGCCAGCTCGGCCGTGGCGGGGATCCTGGGTGCGGTCGCGGTCTTCGCGGCGGTCCGCAGGCGCAGGCAGCTGGCGTAGCGCGAGGGCAGGGGTGCTCGCCCGCGCCTCCCGGCCGGCGCCTCCCCGGGAGGTCGGATCCCTGGATCATCCGGAGCACCCCGCCCTTCGATCGAAGGCTCTTGGTAGCGGCTCGGAAGACGAGATGCAGATATGCTCATTGGACGCTCGGTGAGCCCCTGGGCAACGGGCCTGCTCACCAGCCTCGTGTGGTTCGCCGCGTGCGCCCGTCCCGACGCATCGGGCCAGGAGCGCCTGGAGGGCGATCAGCTCCTGGTGCTCGAGGGCGCGACGTTGATCGACGGGACGGGTGCCGCGCCGCGTCCCGGCGCCACGGTGGTCGTGCAGAACGGGAGAATCCTGAGAGTCGGCGCCCGGGGTGAATTCCGGTACCCCGCGGACGCGAGAGTGCTGGACCTGGCCGGACGCTACCTCGTTCCCGGCTTCATCGATACCCATGCCCACGTCGCGATCCTGCGCTGGAAGCAGCAGGCAGACGGCACACTTCAGGGGACGTACAGCCGCGAAGTCTCCGAACGGGTGCTCCGGGCGCTCCTCGCCCTGGGAGTCACCACGGTGCGCAACCCCGGCGCGCCGACGGCGGAGGAGGGCGTCAGGCTGCGCGACGCGGTGGCGTCCGGTGCGGTGCTCGGACCGCGGATCCTGACGGCGGGGAGCGTGCTGGTGGTACCGCCCGGGCCACGCGCCGAGGCCGCCGTGCGGGAGGAGGTGCGCCAGCAGGCCGAGGCGGGCGTGGACATGATCAAGCTCTCCCCCGGACTCCCTCCCGTACTGGTGAAGGCCGCGATCGAGGAGGCGCACGCCCGGGATCTCACGGTGGTGGGCCACCTCCAGCGCACCACGTGGACGGAGGCGGCCCGGCTCGGCATCGATGCCATCACGCACGGTTCGCCCTGGGCACCGGAGTACCTGGCGGCTCACCGCCGGGGGGCGTACCAGCAGACGATGCGCGGCCGGCTCGACTGGCTGGAGTGGGTGGATCTGCAGGGGCCCGAGATCACCGAAATGATCGACGCCCTGGTGCGGCACCGCGTCCCCGTGGATCCCACGCTGATCGCCTACCACACGAAGTTCTGGGGGGACGACCCGCGCCACCTGGAGAATCCGGAGCGCTTCCTGATCCCCGAGATCCTGGAGGACTGGAACGCCGTGGGCGGGTTCACGAACGACTGGACCCCCGAGGATTACCGGCGGGGGAAGCGACTGTGGCCCAAGGTGCTCCAGCTCGTGAAGCTGTACCACGAGCGTGGAGTCCTCCTCGCGGCGGGGTCGGACCTGCCCAACGCCTGGGTCGTTCCCGGGGTCAGCTTCCACCAGGAGCTGCAGCTTCTCGCCGACGCCGGGATCCCCGCGTCCGAGGTGCTGAGGATCGCGACCCGGAACGGGGCCCGGACGCTGGGCATCGACGGGGAGGTCGGCACCATCGAAGCCGGGAAGGTCGCGGACCTCCTGGTGCTCGGCGCCGATCCGACGGCGTCGCTCGCGCACACGCGCCGGATCGAGTGCGTGCTCCGCGCCGGTGCCCTCTACAGCCCGCGGGCGCTGCTGGATTCGATCGGGGCCACGCAGGTGCGTGCACAGAGCTGCCCATTCACGGCCGAGCCGCGGGCCCAACCCGGGGGAGAACCGGAGTGACCTCCGGTGTCCCGCGCCGCGCCGGGCACGGACTCCGCGCCCGGTTCCCTGACCACTCTCCCCCTCCCGGGGTGGACCATGCATAACCCGCCCTGCCTCTGGGCGCTCGGCATGTCGCTCGCTGGCACCCTTCTCGCCGCTCCTGCCGCCGCGCAGCAGCAGAGCGGGGCCTTCGTGACGCTCCTCGGCAGCGACACCATTGCCGCCGAACGCTACACCCACGCCGGCGACCGCATCGTGGGGCGCGAGGTGATCCGGACGCCGCGCACCACCATCACGGACTACATGGCCACGCTAGCCGCCGACGGAACGGTGTCGCACGTCGAGGTCCAATCGCAGCGGCCGGGCGAGCCCGAGCCGTACCAGCGCGCAACCATCGAGTTCGGCGCCGACTCCGCGCTCGTCACCACCTGGCGGCCGGACAGGACGCGCAGCTACCGGGTAGCGGCCCCCCGCGGCTCGATCCCCTGGGTCAGCATGTCCATGGCGCTCTACGAGCCGGCGCTGAGGTGGGCCCGCTCCGCGGGGGTCGACAGCGCTGCGGTCGCGCTGGTGCCGCCCGGATCCCAGTCGTTCGCGGCGACCCTCCGGCGGACCGGGAGCCGGAGCTTCGAGGTCCGGCACGTGGCGGGAGCCTACCGCATGGAGGTGGACGAACAGGGCCGCATCACGGCGTGGGACGGGACGGCGTCGACGGTGCAGGTTCTCGCCGAGCGCGTCCCCTCGCTCGACCTCGACTTCCTGGCGGCTGCCTTCCTGGCGCGTGAGCAAGCGAATGGGGCTATGGGACTCCTCTCCCCGCGGGACTCGGTCCGGGCTACGCTGGGAAGCGCCAGCCTGGTGGTAGACTATGGGCGGCCATCCAGGCGGGGGCGGCGGATCTTCGGAAACGTGGTTCCC
Source organism: Longimicrobiaceae bacterium (assembly GCA_036260145.1). Classification (GTDB taxonomy): domain Bacteria; phylum Gemmatimonadota; class Gemmatimonadetes; order Longimicrobiales; family Longimicrobiaceae; genus JAFAYN01. The sequence continues at coordinate 18,849 of DATAAL010000533.1, forward strand.
TGGGGGAAGGTCTGGCGCGCCGGGGCGAACGCGGCGACCCACCTCCGCACCGACCGCGCCCTGGTGATCGGGGGTGTGGTGGTCCCCGCGGGCACCTACACGCTCTGGACGCTCCCATCGCTCGCGGGGTGGAAGCTCATCCTCAACCGGCAGACCGGGCAGTGGGGGATCGAGTACGACCCCGAGCGGGATCTGGTCCGCGTCGAGATGAGGGTCGAGAGGCTGCCGGAGGCAGTCGATCAGTTCACGATCGCGGTCGAGCCGGAGGGTGACGGCGGGAGGCTGGTGCTCCTCTGGGATGACACGCGGGCCTGGGTGCCGATCTCGACGAGATAGGGGCGGTCCTCCCGCACCCCGGGGGTCCCCCGCC
>DATAAL010000534.1:0-2590 GCA_036260145.1 Longimicrobiaceae bacterium
CTCTCGCCACCGGGCGCACTGGGCCACGAGAGCAGGCCCCTGAGAGGCGAGGCAGTCACCGCCTGCCCCCGTAGACTCAGGCAGCGACTCCCTGAGAAGTCGCGTGGCGGTCCCGAGCAGGCTGAACATCTCACCGCAGTATACAGTCGGGGCAGCCAGACCCCGCTCGGGGTGGAACCGATGCATGACGCTCCCGCCTCCACACGATTCGACTACAGGACAGACCTTGCACTCGTCCGCAAGCCCCTCCACGGTCAGGCGCAGCCCGTGTTCCTGGAGCTTCGGGCTCTCTGCGACCTCCGCAAAGGAGGTCGTGAAGAGCGAAGCCCCAACCTGAGCCCCGCTGTCCCCAGTGATCTTGAACACGTCGTGGTCCGTATAGGACCCGTCCGTCTCCACCACGATCAGGGTCACGTTGCCGAACCCCATCACGTCCGTAGGGCTCGGGACGCCGAGGCGCGAGCCCAAGATCGCGTCGAACCAGCGGACCGGGACCGTCGGGTACTCTCGGAACCAGATCTCGAACGCCTCCTCCAGCCAGCGTTCGTACCTCCCTTCGTCCGTCATGCGCCCCGCAGGCGGGGCGGCGTGCGTCGCGTCCGGGAGCAAGAAGTCGATCCGAGGCAGGTCCATCGGTGCGAAAAACTCGAACAGCTCGCGAGGCCGCATATCCGCGTCGATCACCGCGATGACGCCGGAGAAGATCTCCCTTGCCTCCCCGGAAAGGCGCTGAAGCGCGCTCATGGTGGCGTCGAACGTGGACTTGCCAGCGTGGTCGAGGCGGTGGCGGTCGTGCACGTGCCTGGGTCCATCGAGGCTCAGAGACACGCCGATTCCTGCCTGTGCGAGGACGCGAGTCGCCGCGTCCGTCAGCAGCACCCCGTTTGTCTGGAGCGAGAAGTCGAGCTCGCACGTGGGTCTCACCTGCGCACGCACCAATGCCGCGATCCGTGCCAGGCCCTCGGCCGTGTACAACAGGGGCTCTCCGCCGTGGAAGATGACGGAGAACCGATCGAGCCCTATGGCGCCGACGTACTCGTCAAGGCGCGTAGCGAAGCGCTCCACGGTCTGGTTCGCGATCAGTTTGGGCTGGCCGCGCCATGACGTGTCCGCGTGCTGGTACACATAGCAGTAGTCGCAGTTCAGATTGCATCGAGACGCCACCTTGAGCAGAGCGGCGCTGAACCGGACGGCGGACGGGAGGGGTGCTGTGGGCTGCGGGTGCGGGCTCATGGCGTCGGCTAGAGGCCTGGGTATTCGGCAACGGGGCCCAAGACACGTCTGCCCGGCCGCACAAACCTGGCGGCCGGGCAGGGGCCTCACGTAGTTGCGACCACGGAGGAGTTCAGCTCCGGTTGTGGCGGTGATGCATCCGGCTGTAGTTCTCGGCAGGATCGCCCGCACTTTGTCCCCGAACTGCGCCGGCGAGGCGCACGAGAGCCGGGTTCTGGGTCGCGGAAAGCTGGGCGTCGGACACCCTGCCGTTCTCCGAACCACCCTGGACCGCGGCCTGGCTAGCGGGGGACTGCTGGATACCTTGCAGCATTGATCTCCCTTGGATTGGGTGGATGGGCACGTGCAATAAGGATGCAGTTAAGAGGCTCGTAGGTCAAGGGAACGGACGGTCCCGCATGGCGCCATTCCCCGAAGGCCGCCTATGTCTTTCCGCGCGTGTTAGGTGCCTTCGTAGCGCTGGCGCGCCAGCCTGGCCTGCTCCCGGAGGGCCTCAGCATGGTCACGCCTTCCGCGGGTTTCCTCGATCGCCGCTAGGTTCTCGTAGTGGTCAGCCAGTCCTTCGGACCGCTGGAGGCGTTCATCAATGTCGATGGCCTTCCGGTGCATCTCCTCGGCGCCGTCCAGATCGCCCCGCGCGACCAAGACATTGCCGAGGTTGCTGAAATCATCCGCCATCGCGTCGAGTCGCCCCAAGGTTTGGTCCAGCTTCAGGGCCTCACCGTACATCTCCTCGGCACCCGCCCAGTCGCCTCGCATGTACCGCACGCTCCCCAGGTCGCCGTGGTGCTTTGCGACCTCCTCTAGGCGCTGCAGCTCCCTATCGATCCCCAGAGCCGCCTGGTGCATCTTTTCGGCGCCTGCCAGGTCCCCCCGTGCCTGGAGAGCATTTCCGATGTAGCTGTAGTCGTCCGCCATCCCGTCACGGCGGCCGAGACGCTCGTCGATTGCCAGGGCGGCCCGGTACATGGCTTCCGCCTCGTCCAGCTCGCCACGCCGGGCAAGGAGCTGCCCGATGTTGCGCTTGCTGTCCGCGATTCCTTCGTCCCGGTGGAGTTCCACGTACAGATCAAGCGCGGTGCGGAAACTCTCCTCCGCCCTGCCGACGTTGTCCTGAGCGTCGAGTAGCATCCCAAGTTCGAGGTGCGCGTCGGCTTCCAGGGCGCGACTGCCCTGTGCACCGGCTAGGTCCAGTGCCCTGGTCAGCATTATCATCGCCTGGTTAAGGCGGCCGTCCAGCCGGAGGAATCGCCCGTATTCAAGGAAGACCGCCGCGCTGCCTCCACCCACCACCTCTTGTGCGAATACCGCCTCGGCATCCGTGCGGCGCCCGGCAACCCCCAGGCGCCCCGCCTCC
>DATAAL010000535.1:0-10104 GCA_036260145.1 Longimicrobiaceae bacterium
CCTCCACCCCCACGCTCACTGCTCTCCCCCACCGGGGCTCCCCGCGACCACCGCGAAACCCGTCACCACGAGCTGGATCCCGTGCGCCGCCCGCACCCCGGGGACCCCCCGGGTGTCTAGCTCGGCGGCGGGGACGCGGGCGACCTCCGCGCCGTTCACCACGAAGGCCACCTCCCGCTCCCCCACCCGCACCTCCAGCTCGTTGGGGCGCCCGCCCTCATCCGTGTCGCGACGCACCGCCGTGTGAGCCGTCCAGGGGCGCACCTGGGGCGTTTCCGCCCCGATCCGGCGCTTGATCAGGTAGCTCCCGTCCCCACGCACCAGGAAGTAGCTGTAGCGCTGCTGCGTCTCCGGCTCGCCGAGCGACCGACCGCCGAACACGATCCCGTACCCCTCCTGCAGCCGTCCGTGCAGCTTGCGCATCCCCGCCCGGACGGTGTAGGGCGGCGCCACCGGCGCCGCCCCCTCCGGCCAGAGCACCACGTGTGGCCCGGTCTCCACCAGCAGGGTGTCGCCCCCGCTGAGCGTGACCCCCTCGGTGGGTGAGCTCCGCCACTGCGGAGATCCGGGAGCGGGAACCGCGGCTTCGGGCTCCTGTCCCGCCCCGGGAGTCCGGGGTCTGGCGTGGTCCGGTCCGCACCCGCCCAGTGCCGCGGCGGTGAGCAGCAGAATCGGAAGTCGCATCGGCATCAGGGTTCGAGGGATCTGCGCAGCGTCTCCAGCGGGAGGTCACGGACCCGGACTTCGAGCGGGACCACCAGCTCGTCCTGGGTACGTGTGCGCAGGCGGAAGGTGTGCTGGATCCTGAGGGGGACCTCCGTGCGGATCGGCACCATGGTCCGGATGGGGACCGTCACGTTGTAGCTCCCCACCGGGGTGCGGAACGGGACCTGGACGCGGGTATCGATGGGGAGCTGCGCGCTGAGCTTCACCCGCAGCCGCTCGTCCACGGGGATGTCCAGCCGGACCGGCGTCCCGGCGGGCAGACGGATCCGGTACCGGATCCGCAGGTCCTCCTCCGCCAGCCGGTCCAGCGCTCGCTGCGCCGTGCGGAGCGCGCGCCCTTCCGCCCCGCGCAGGCGCCAGAGGAGGTACGCGTTCATCCCCAGCGCCAGCGTGGCCAGCACCATGGCGGCAACCACCAGAACCGGGGCGCGCGTGTGGATTGCCCGCCTCCAGCCCCTCCGTCCCCCCGTTGCTTTGACGGTCAACGCAGCTCACCTCCCCACACGGCGTGATCGTTCGCGACGTGCTCGGAAACCACAACAGGTTTGCGTTGAGCTGCGCAAGATACAGCCCGGAGCCGGCTGGCGCGAGGTGTGGCGCCCGATCGGGGGAGCGGTGCGCCGGCACCGTTCCGGAACCCGGCGTCACCCCTCCCGGTCTTCCAAGCCCTCCATGCAAAGCCCCTCCCCCGCGATGGGGAGAGGGGCTTTCAGCGCGGCGCGGCGTCGTCCGTCAGTGCACGACCTTCCGGATCTCCTCGGCGAGCCGCGGGACGATCTCGAACAGGTCGCCGACGATCCCATAGTCGGCTACCTTGAAGATCGGCGCCTCGGGGTCCTTGTTGATCGCGACGATGTAGCGCGAGGAGCGCATCCCAGCCAGGTGCTGGATGGCGCCCGAGATCCCCACGGCGATGTACAGCGTGGGCGCTACGGTCTTCCCCGTCTGCCCCACCTGCTCGGCGTGCGGGCGCCAACCAGCGTCCACCACCGCGCGCGACGCCCCCACCGCGGCCTTGCCTCCGAAGGCGGCGGCCAGCTCCTCGATGAGCCTGAAGTTCTCCGGACCGCCCAGGCCGCGCCCGCCGGACACGATCACCGGCGCCTCGGCCACATCCAGCTTCCCGCCGGCCGCCGCGCGGATCTCCCGCACCACCGCCCCGAAGTCCGCAGTGTTCAGCGACACGTCCAGCGATTGGACCTCCCCCGCCCCGGGGCTCTCCCGGGGGGTGAAGGTGTTCGGGCGGAGCGAGAGCACCGCCGGCTTCTGCGACACCGCCACCCGGGCGTTCAGCTTCCCCGCGTACTTGGGCCGGGTCACCACCACCTCCCCACCCTCCGCGGCCAGCCCCGTCACTTCGCTCAGGTACTCCACCCCGAGGCGGGCGGCCACCCGGGGCGCCAGGTCGCGGCCCAGCGAGGTGGCCGGGAAGAGGGCGGCGTCGCAGCCGTGCTCCCGGATGAAGTTGACGATCACCGTGGTGAACCCCTCGGCGGAGTAGTTCGCGAAGGCCGCCGTCTCGCCTACGAAGACACGGTCCGCGCCGAACCGCCCCGGATCCCCCGCCGCGGCGCCGGTCCCCTCGCCCCCCAGCAGCACCGCGTGCACCTCCGTCCCCAGCGCGTCGGCCAGGGTGCGGGCCGCCGTCACCACCTCATGCGCGACCTTGCGAAGCTCGCCGTTGCGCGCCTCCGCGAACGCGAAAATGCCTGCCATTGTCGTTCAGTCTCCTTGTTCGGTCGCGGATGGCTCAGAGTACCTTGGCTTCCTCGCGGAGGAGCCGGACCAGCTCCGGAACGGCGTCCGCTCCCTGGCCGACGATGCGGCCCGCCTGGCGCTCCGGCGGATAGGCGAGCTGCTGCGCGGGGGCGCCGTCCGCCGCCACGGGCTTCTCCTCCAGCGGCTTCTTCTTGGCCGCCATGATCCCCTTCAGCGAGGCGTAGCGCGGCTCGTACGCGCCCTTGGTGAGGGTGAGCGCGCAGGGGAGCTTCAGCTCCACCACCTCCGTCCCCCCCTCTACCTCGCGATACGCGGTCACGCTGCCGTCCTCCACCGAGAACTCCGTCACCGCGCTGGCCGCCGGGATCCCGAGGAGCTCGGCGGTCATCGGACCCACTGCCTGCAGGTCGTCGTCCACCGCGCGGAGCCCGAAGAGCACCAGGTCGTACTCCCGCCCGCGGATCTCCTCCGCCAGGACCCGCGCCACGGCCAGCCCCTCCAGTGGCCGGTCGGACTTGAGGAGGACCGCGCTGTCGGCGCCCATCGCCAGCGCGCCGCGCAGCGTCTCCGCGCTCTCCGCCCCCCCCACCGTGACCACCGTCACCTCGCCGCTCCCCGCCGCCTCCTTGTGCTTCAGCGCCGCCTCCACGGCGAACTCGTCGTACGGGTTCAGGACGAACTTGACCCCCGCCGTCTCGATCGAGCTCCCGTCACCCGCAACGCGAAGTCGCGCCTCCGTGTCGGGGACGCGCTTCACGCAAACGATGCTCTTCACGCGCATCTCCTTCGCTCAGGGTAGTGCGTGAGCCGCAGGGCGGCTCATTGGCGGCGGCATAATAGCGGCCCGTCCGCGGGTTGTCCAGCAACCCGCGGGTGGCGGAAACGGCGCCGTCCGCGCGCCTTACGGGGTGCCGGTGGGGCGGGTGGTGTCGGTGGGGGCGGGAGCCGCGGCCGGGGGTCCGGCGGTGCCGGTGTCCGCGTCCGGAGTGAGCTTCTCCACGTGGATGGTGGTGTCCACGATCCCGAGCTTCTCCGCCTCCTCCTGCGTCATGGGCCGCGCCTGCTGCTCTACCTGCCGGGTGGAGAGGCCGTCCAGCTCGTCGCGGTTGGTGGTGTCGATCGCCGTCGAGTCCGCCGCCGCGGCCTGCTCTCCCCCCCCACGCCCGCACCCGCCGAGCGCCAGCCCGCCGAGGAGCGCCAGGATCACCGGGAGGCGTGCTTCGATACGCTGCATGGGATTGGCTCCGGATGGGGAAACGCGGGTGCCGGCGGAACCGTGGGCCCTGGCGGCCCCGCCCGGCGACCATGGACCGGCCGGGCTATGCCGGGGACACAGTGGCCCCCGCCTCCACGCGGTCGAAGAACTCGCGGATGCGCTCGAACACGTCGCCGGGGCGCTCCCAGTGCGGGAGGGCGCCGGTGGGAAGAGGGACGACCTCCACCTGCGGCCGCCCCTCCAGCTCCGGGAGCGCGGTGAACGACTCCTGCCGCCGGTCCTCCACCGTCCCGTAGATCACCAGGAGCGGCTGGCGGAGCCGGCGGAACGACTCCCGGGCGTACTCCGGGAAGAGGCGCCCGCCCAGGAAGTCGTCCAGCGGGCGCGACGCGCCGTCCACGCGGGCGGTCTCCGCGCCGTACTCCACGTACTCCTCCGGGACCCCGAACTCCGGGGTGAACAGCTTGTCTCGCGCGAAGCGGTACAGCGCCTCGGGCGTGGTCAGCCGGTCGTAGAAAGCGCGCTGCACGCCCGGGAGGGTGAAGAGGAGCCCGGCCCACACGCGCCCGATCTCGGTGGGCTCCTCCCCCAGCCCCACCGGCTCCAGGGCCACCAGCGAGCGCACCAGGTCCGGCCGGCGCCGCGCCACCTCCGCGGCGTACGTCGCCCCCAGGGAGAACGCGATCACGTCGGCCCCGCCCGGCGCCTTCACCACCTCGTGCAGCCAGTGCTCCAGCTGGTCCTCCAGCAGCTGAGGGGTGTAGTCCAGGTCGGGACGGTCGCTGTGCCCGAACCCCAGCCACTCCAGCGCGTACAGCGGACGCTCCGTCTCCCTCTGGAACCGCTGCACCAGCGGGCGCATCTCGTGCGCCGAGGCCACCGCGTTGATGGAGTGCAGGAACACGATCGGCCGCCCCCTGCCGCGGCGCGAGTAGTAGGCGTAGTGAAGCTCGTCGTCCCAGGGGACGTAGTCCAGGCGCAGGTTCAGGGCGTAGGGGAGCTCCGTGACCGGCTTGCGCCGGGTGCGGGAAGTGCCCAGCAGGTACACGCCGTACGCGGCCAGCGCCGCGGCCGTGAGCCCCGCGGCGGCCTTCCCGGCCCGTCCCCCGAACCGCCCTCCCTCCTTCTCCTCCTCTTCCTTCCCCCGCCCTCGGTCGCGCTGCTTCATGGGTCCCCTTTCTCCGGTCTGCCGTCCTGACCCGCCTTCACGCAAGGCTCATGCAACGAGGAGGGCCCCGGCTCTCGGGCCGGACCCTCCTCCCACGATCACCACCCCCTCGGACCCCCTACCGGTTGACCCCGAAGAGCCCCGTCTCGGTGCGCGGCGTCAGCGAGGCTGCGCTCTCGCGCGCCCATCCGAGCGGCCATGACGCCATGAAAAACACCACCAGCACCGCCGCCGCCGCCGCGCCGATGGCGAACCGGGTCGCCGCCGGGACGCGCGCCGGCTCCGCGCCGGCCGCCTCCGCGCGCGCGGGCTGCATGTACATCACCACGATGACGCGCAGGTAGTAGAAGTACGACACCAGCGACGCCATCACCAGGATCACCGCCAGCGGCTGCAGGCCCGACTCCAGCGCCGCGCGCAGGATGTACAGCTTGCCGATGAAGCCGCCGGTGAGCGGGAACCCGGCCAGGGAGAGGAGGAAGACCGAGAACGCCGCGCCCAGGAGCGGGTGGCGCCACCCGAACCCGGCGTAGTCCTCCAGCGTCACCCGCTCGCTGACGCCGCTCCCGTTGGCGATCAGCACCCCGAAGGCCCCCGCCGTCATCAGGGTGTACACCAGCAGGTAGAAGAGGAAGGCGGCCGCCCCGCCCGTCTGAGCGGACAGGAGCGCCACCAGCAGGTACCCCGCGTGCGCGATGGACGAGTACGCCAGCATCCGCTTGAGGCTCCCCTGCGTCAGCGCGATCAGGTTGGCGACCACCATGGTCAGCGCCGCCAGCCAGAAGCCGATCTGCGACCAGTACTCGTACATCCCCGAGAACGCCACCCCGAACACCCGGATGAACGCCGCGAACGCCGCCGCCTTCACACCGGTGGACATCAGCGCGGTGACCGGCGTCGGCGCGCCATCGTACGCGTCCGGAGTCCACACGTGGAAGGGGACGGCCGCCACCTTGAAGCCCAGCCCCACCATCAGCAGCGCGGCCCCGGCCAGGAGCATCAGGTTTCCGTCCTGGAGGGCGCCGGCCACCGTGGGGCCGATGACCGAGAGATTGGTGGAGCCGGCGGCACCGAAGGTCAGCGCGATCCCGTACAGGAAGAAGGCGCTGGAGAACGCCCCCAGCAGGAAGTACTTGAGCGCCCCCTCCGAGGAGCGCGGGTCCATGCGGTCGAAGCCCACCAGCACGTAGATGGAGACCGACATCACCTCCAGGGCGATGAACATCAGCATCAGGTCGCGCGAGGCGGCCATCAGCATCATCCCCACCACCGCGTAGAGCACCAGGACGTGGAACTCGCCCCGGTTGATCCCCCTCCGGTCCAGGTACGCCATGGACACGAAGATCGCCAGCGCCCCGGAGAGGAGGAAGATGAAGTTGGCGAAGACCCGGAACCGGTCCACCGCCACCAGCCCTGCCCCGGAGGTGTCCTGGAAGCCGAGGAGGTACGCGTTCGCGATCCCGGCCGCCACCAGCCCGGCGACGGCGAGCCAGGGGATGATGGGGCGCGAGGGCTCCGAGCGGTTCCCCTTCTGGAAGACGTCCACCATCAGGACCAGCATCCCCCAGAGGGAGAGCACGATCTCCGGGAGGAGGGCCCAGAGGTAGTCGGACTGCCGGCTCAGGTCGAGCGCGCGTTCAGCAAGCATGGGATGACCGGCTGCGGTTTAGCGGGGCGCCGAGGCCACGTTCCCCATGGAGGCAGACATCGCCACGTAGGTGGCCCGGGCGTTCTCCATCCCGTCCGCCAGCCTCCGGGCGGCGGGGTCCATCCGGTCCAGGAACGGCTTCGGGTACACGCCGATCAGGAGGATCAGCGCCACGAGCGGCGCCAGCAGCGCGATCTCCCGGCCGTTCAGGTCCGGGATGTCCCGGTTGGCGGGAGAACGGAGCGCGTTGAACACCGTCTGCTGCACCATCGGGAGCATGTAGAACGCCGCGAAGATCACCCCCGTGGCGGCGATCAGCGCCGCGATGGGATAGGAGCGGAAGGTCCCCACCAGCACAAGGAACTCCGACACGAAGCCCGCGGTCCCGGGGAGCGCGATGGAGGCCATGGCCGCGAACACCAGCACGGTGGCGAACACCGGGATGGAGGCGGCCATCCCCCCGAAGTCCTCGATCTCGTACGAGTGGCGCCGCTCGTACAGCATCCCCAGCAGGAAGAAGAGCATGGGGGTGGAGAGCCCGTGCCCGATCATCACCAGGAGCGCCCCCTGCAGCCCCTGCAGGTTGAAGGCGAAGATCCCCAGGATCACGAAGCCCAGGTGCGCCACCGAGGTGTACGCCACCAGCTTCTTGGCGTTGGGCTGCACCGCCGCGACCATCGCCGCGTAGATGATCCCCACGATCCCCAGCACCAGCGCCAGCCGGATGGTGGTGTCGCTGGCCGCCGCCAGCGGGAAGAGCGGGAGGGCGAAGCGGATGAAGCCGTACGTCCCCATCTTCAGCAGCACCCCGGCCAGGATCACCGAGCCCGCCGTGGGCGCCTGCACGTGCGCGTGCGGGAGCCAGGTGTGGAAGGGGAAGACCGGGACCTTGATGGCGAACGCCAGCGCGAAGCCCAGGAAGAGGAGCCCCTGCTCGCGGAGCGAGAGCAGGTTCCCCGCGGCGAGTTGCTGGAAGTCGAAGTAGGAGAAGGTCGGCGTCCCGAAGAGCGCCTGCGCCTTGAAGAACAGGTAGAGGATCGCCACCAGCATCAGGAGCGACCCGACCGTGGTGTACAGGAAGAACTTGACCGCCGCGTAGATCCGCTCCCGACCGCCCCAGATCCCGATGAGGAAGTACATCGGGATCAGCATGATCTCCCAGAACACGTAGAACAGGAGCATGTCCAGGGCGACGAACACCCCCACCACCCCGGTGGTCAGCGCCAGGAGCATGGCGTAGAACCACTTCTGGCGCTCGCGGATGTACGTCCACGACCCCAGCACCATCAGCGGGAGGAGGAGGGTGGTGAGAAGCACCATGAACAGGGAGATCCCGTCCATCCCCAGCCGGTAGTGGACGCCCCACTCCGGGATCCACGGCGCCGCGACGCAGTTCTGCATCGCCTGGGAGACCTGCTCCGACATCCCACCTCGCACGGTCGGCTGCGGACAGCTCCCCGTCCGGTCGAAGGTCCAGAAGAGCGGGAGGGAAACCAGGAACTCGACGATCCCCACCCAGAGCGCCACCTGGCGCGCCCCGCGGTCCCCGGCCAGGAACGCCGCCGCGGCGCCCGCCAGCGGGAAGAAGATCAGGAAGGTCAGGACCCAGTGGCTGTCGTAGAAGGCTTGCATCTCGGTCCCGTGCCGTCAGAGTGCCACGAAGGTGCCGAGGACCACCAGCGCCCCGACGATGATCACGAAGGCGTAGGTGTTGAGCTGCCCGTTCTGGAGGCGCCCCGCCGCCATCCCCAGTCCGTGCGCCACCCGCCCGAAGGAGTCCACCAGCCCGTCGATGACCACGCGGTCGAAGGTGGCGTAGAAGCGCGAGAGCGCGTACACCGGCCGCACCACCACCGCGTCGTACAGCTCGTCCACGTAGTACTTGTGGTACAGGACCCGCTCCGGGGCGCTGTGGTAGCTCGGCTCCTCCTCCGCCGTGCCGAGCCGCTTCCGGCGCAGCAGGAACCAGGCAATCAGTAGCCCGCCGACCCCGATCCCGATGGCGAAGACAATCGGCCACGGGGAATGCTCGGCCCCCGTGATCTCGGCGAGGTTGGCGCGGACCACGTCCTCCGACCCGGCCAGCACCGGGTGCAGCCAGTGGTGCAGCGCGGCGCCCTGGCCGAGGTCAAACCACTTCACGATCGGCACCTCGGGCTCCACGTTCAGCAGCCCGCCGACGGTGGAGAGCGCGGCGAGCACGATCAATGGGACGGTCAGCGTCCAGTCGCCCTCGTGCAGGTGCCTGCGCTCCTCGGCCCCGGTGCGGTTCTCGCCGAAAAAGGTGTAGATCATCATCCGGCCCATGTAGAAGGCCGTCATGAACGCGGCGATGGACAGCAGAACGCCGATCAGGCCCATCCACGTCCCGCCGGAGATGCCGAAGAGCGAGGCGTCGGACAGGCCGATCGGGTTGTGGCCCTCCGCGCCGATCCACGCCGCGCCGATGATCTCGTCCTTGGAGAAGAAGCCCGCGAAGGGCGGGACGCCCGCGATGGCGAGCGTCGCGATCCCCATGGTGGCGAAGGTGACCGGGAGGCACCTCCTCAAGCCCCCCATGTTGCGCATGTCCTGCGCGTCCGCGTGCGAGTGCGTGGCGTGCAGCGCGTGGTGCATGGCGTGGATCACCGCGCCGGAGCCGAGGAAGAGGCAGGCCTTGAAGAAGGCATGCGTCATCAGGTGGAACACACCCGCCACGTAGGCGCCCATCCCCACCGCCGCGAACATGAAGCCGAGCTGGGAGACGGTGGAGTACGCCAGCACCTTCTTGATGTCCCACTGCTTGAGGCCGATGGAGGCCGCGAAGATCGCCGTCATCGCCCCCACCACTGCCACCACCAGCGAGGCCGCCGGCGCCATTGTGAAGAGGGTCGAGGAGCGGGCGACCAGGTACACGCCCGCCGTCACCATGGTGGCCGCGTGGATCAGCGCGGACACCGGCGTGGGGCCCGCCATGGCGTCGGGGAGCCAGACGTACAGCGGGATCTGCGCGCTCTTCCCGGCGGCGCCGAGGAAGAGGAAGAGGCAGACGGTGGTGACCACCACCCCGGCGTAGGGGAAGACCGTCGCGGCACGGGCGAAGACGCCCTCCTCCCCGGCGAAGCTCAGCGTCCCCAGGTGGGCGAAGAGGAGGAACATGGCGATCAGGAACCCGAAGTCCCCGATCCGATTCACGATGAACGCCTTCTTCCCGGCGTCCGCGTTCGCCTTCTCCCTGAACCAGAAGCCGATCAGCAGGTACGAGCAGAGCCCCACCCCCTCCCACCCCACGAACATCACCGGGTAGGAGGCGCCCAGCACCAGGGTGAGCATGAAGAACACGAAGAGGTTCAGGTACGCCATGTAGCGCGGGTACCCGGGATCCTCCTTCATGTAGCCCACGGAGAAGAGGTGGATCAGCGAGCCGACGCCCGTGATGATCAGCGTCATCAGGATGGAGAGCGGGTCGAGCAGCAGCTCGGCGTCGATCTGCAGGTCGCCCACCGGCATCCAGCTGAAGTAGCGCTGCACCACCGGCTCGTGCATCTCCGTGCCGAGCATACCCACGAAGTTCACCAGCGCGATGGCGAAGGAGGCGAGCAGCACCCCGGGCGCCACGAAGCTGGGGAGGCGGTGCGTCCACCCGTG
>DATAAL010000536.1:0-5082 GCA_036260145.1 Longimicrobiaceae bacterium
GCTCCACGCGGCGATCGGATGATCGGCGCCCGGACCAGTGTGGCAGGCGAACCGGATCGGCCACGGGTTACGGGCCGCTCGCATATGGTGGTTGGTGAGACGGTGCGTAGAGGCACGATCGTATCCAGGCACCGGAGACCACCGACGCCGCACCAGGGTCCTATCTCTCCTGCCGTGCGCAGACTGCGAGCCCTCAACGGGAAGGCGCCCGAACCGGACTTTCGCAGGTATGAGCAAAACCGCCGCTCCCGACAAGCAGTACCACTGGTTCGACTATGTCCGCCTGAGCGGTACAGACGGAGCGTGCTGGTTGGAAGAATACCGGCGCTGGCAGCCGGTGGTGTCGCAGATCCTCCAGCCGCTCGAGTTTCTTCGCCGCGGAGAGGTAGCCGCCGGATGCGAGATGCTCGATCGAGCAGGAGACGCCCTCTCCTCCGTCGAGATCAAGGATCTGTCACTCCGGCTGGTCATGGACCGCTGGTACTACGGTGTGCTGGGCTACTCTTACTACTGTCGGGAGCTTTACGACGAAGCCGACCGGGCCATGGTCCAGGCCCAGGAGGCGCTGGCTACGGCTCTGAGGGAGCATGACTTCCTGCTGGTCATGGCCGACGATGCCTTCGAGCTCAACCTCCACCGCGCGCGCATCGCCCGTAACCGGCAGCGCTGGGGCGAGATGTGGGAGCACTGCGGTACGGCCCTGGCGATGAGGGAGGGCACGCTGCCGTACTACCCGTCGCGTGATGGCAGCTCTGTCTGGATCTCGACCATCGTGGAGTTCTTCGATTCGCTCCCGGTTCCGAAACAATCCCAGCCGCTGGTGCCTCACCTGCAGGACCTCGACGAGCGAAAGCGGAACACCGAGAGATCCATCCGCGGAATCGTTCGTTTCCGCGGACTCGTGATCGAATACCCCTGAGCGTGCCCCGATGGACCACCTGGCCCTGAATGTTTACCTCCGGGAATGGTCCGACCAGGACCGCTTTTTAGTCGAATTGCTCGGACCCGCGTTACGGGAACTGCGAGATGAGGGACTGGTCCGGCGGTTCTGGTTCACCCGCTTCGACGCCAGGGGTCCTCACCTCTTCATCCTGCTGTCCACTCCCGGGAACCGGTCCGCAGAGGTGCGGGAGCGACTCGGCACACTCATGGATGAGGGCCTCGCAGCGTATGGGAGCACCGGGGGCCCTGACCAGGACGAGCTGGAGAAGCGGCACGCCGAGTGTCGGGGCAGGTGTCTGTGCTCCATCGACGCCGAGCCCGGCTTCGCCCCCCGGGATTCCTACCGCTTCGCCGGTCAGCCGCCGAACGCCTATCCCTTCTACGTGCTTCCCGCAACCGCGGACGGGTTATGGGAGCTGATCACGGACCTGACCTTCTGGAACCTCGGATATCTCGGTGGCTCGGAGTCCACGGCGGCTGCCCTGCGATGGGTGGCTACCATGGACCGGACGCTCACCCGGGCTGGAATGGACACGGCGGACTACTGGCGTTATCACGCGACGACCCTGCTGGTGCCGCTCCAGGAGCGGCTCGCGACGAGCGAGGAGGCCGTGCTCGCCGCCCTCCCCGGATCCGTGGGCGACAGGAACCGCGCCATCTTCGACCGGGTATGGGCCGAAACAGGATCCTCCTCCGGGTCATGGCCCGGGGCGGAGCGGCTGGTCGGGGCCATCCGGTCCCTGGACCCCTCCCCCCCGAGGTGGTGGGCCATGCTCCGCGAGATCGACCACTGTACGCTGATCCAGCTCGGCCAGCCCACCCGGGTGCACATTCCCCTGGTGCTCTACGCATGGATGCGTAACCTGCCGCGGAGCGGATCGCTCGTTGTGGCCCGTCCGTGAGCTCTTCCGATCCCGCCGCCTGGCGTGGCTTCCATATCTATTACCATGCGGACCAGGACCGGGTGCTCTCGGGACTGGTGCGGCCCGCGGTCGCCGTTCTGCTCGCCGACGGGGACGTGGAAAGCTTCTTCTTCATCCGCTACGGGTTGGGCGGGCCGCACATCCGCCTGCGGCTGCTCCCGCATCCGGGGCGAGCGGGGATCGTTGCGGCGAAGCTGCGGGGAGCGGCCGAGGAGTTCTTTGCTCGCCGGCCCTCCACCGAGCCGGTCCCCGAGGAAATCGTCCGGCGTCGCAACCGGGAGCTCATCGCTGATGATCCGTTCGCGGACGAGCGGGACGACGTCGTCGTCCCGGACAACAGTATCCGGGAGTTTCCCGTCCGGTTCGAGATCGACCGATACGGTGGATCCCGCCTGTGCGAGCACTCCCTGGATTTCTTCGCCATCTCCAGCGTAGCATGCCTTCGCCTCCTGGACGCGCACGAGAGTCTCCCGCGCAGTCAGCGGCTCTCGGAAGTAGCCCGGATGGTGGTGAGACACGCCTGGGGATTTGCGAGCGACGCGGAGAGCTTCGTACCTCTGGTCGGCTGGGGAGTCCAGCTGTTTCGCGATGCGCTCGCCCGCGCGGTCGAGCTGGGAGACACGGCATTCGAGAACCGCCGCAATGCGGTCTGCCAGCTGGTGCGCAGCGAGCTCGCCGCGCTGGCGACCCGGTTCCGGCCCGAGGAGAGGGATACCTCGCCGGACATCGCCGCCGCCGCCCGGCGGCTCGCCTGGGAGGCGCGGGATGCCACCCCCGACCAGCAGTGGCGCATCGGATCGAGCCAGATTCACATGACGGCCAACCGGCTGGGCCTGCTCAATCCGGAGGAGGCCTATCTTGGACGCATGCTGTGGCGGGCCACCCGCGAGCTCGCCGATACCGATCCGGCCTTCTGGCGCGAGACCTGGGACGCCCACCGCTGCCAAGCCACGGAGCCACAGGGGCACCTGCACGATCTGACCGAGTCGGCCCTCGGATCTCTCCATGACCAGGGAGGGTGGCTTTAATCAGAGAGTCATCGCCATGCGGCTACTGCGGTCAGGTGGCCGCTACGGCGGTGTGCCGCCGCTTGCCGAACGCCTCCGAGCGCCGGTCGAAGATCGAGTGCACCGCGTCGATCACCCAGTCCAGGACCCGCTCCGCCAGGGCGTGGGTGAGGGTCCCCGGGCCGCCGATGAGATCCAGATCGTCGAGGAAGGCCAGTACCATCGCCAGAACGAACTCCTTCTTCTCCGGTCCTGTGAGCGAGGCGAAGAACTCCGCCTCGTCGACCGCCTTGGCTACCACATCCGCGAGCGCCACCACTGCCGGAGCGTTGCGCGCCACCCAGTTGATCATGTCGATGCCGAAGATCAGCAGCTCCTGCGGCCGGGCACCTTCCGTCTTCTGGATCTGGTCGATGGCCGCCTGCACGGCGGGGCTCACGGGGTGCGCCTTGAGCACCCACCATCGCGTGAAGCGACGCAGCCGCTCGCCCAGCCGCGCGACGGGCGCCCAGCGCATGAAGCGTCGGCCCAGTTCGAACAGGGTGCGGAGGAGCCATGTGAAGAAGCCGCCGCTGTAGGGGCCGCGCGGTGCCGGTTCCCAGAGGTGGTTACGGTTCAGCACGAGCACGACGGCATCCACCGCCGCGTCCACCACCATCTCGACGATCACCGGCGTGAGAAAGGCCGGGACGTTGGGGAGGCGGAGATGCGGCTCGTCCACCAGGATCCGGAGGGCCACCGCCTTGACCTGTGCGGCCTTGATCCGTCCCTGCCCCTTTGCCGTCCCGTAGTCGATCTCCGTCTCCTGGACGAGCGTCTCCAGCAGGTTCACCCAGGACACGAACGCCGCACGGGCCTGCCCGGTGGTGGGGACGTGACGAAAGAAGTCGCGCACCACCTCGTCCGCCGAGGCGTCCACGGCGGTCTCGAAGGCGCGGCGCAGCTTCCACACCTCCTCGCGCGCGCGCCGCTGCAGTGCGGTCTCGCGCCCACCCCGCCGCTGCGTTCTCCCCGACTTCCAGTCCATGAACGCGCCGGTGAAGAGCGACGCCATCTGCACCAGCTCACGCTTGTCCCCCTGGGGATACATCATCTGGTCCTCACTGTGCCCGGGGTAGTGGAAGAACGGTCGCCACGGCGCGCGCCACCCGTGGCAGGAAAGAGGCACCCGGCTGCGCGCCTTCTGGAAGCTGCATCGCCCGAACGCGCGGCGGAAGGATCTTGTGCAATTTGTCCGCCCCTAAAGTTCGACACCGGCTGGACAATTTGCTTGACAGTAGCAAATCGCCGTCTTAAATCTATGCTGAGGGGGTCGGAATCTTGCAGAGATGTCGCAGGGCCACCGGCTGCGCAAGCCGGTGGGTTTGTCCCCGAGGGGCCCGGCCGATGGGTCCCGATTCTGTGTTCACCTTCGGAAGGCCAGGCTAAGGGGGCCCACGATGTCCACCGATCCAAACGAAGCCAAGCGGCGGGCCGGCAGCGGGCGGGAAACGGTTCGTGCGGAACAGCGCGACGAGCGCGCCACGCTGGAGCAGGACCAGGAGCGCGAGCGGGAGGCGCTGGAGCAGGACCAGGAGCGCGAGCGCCGGGATGCGGAGCTGCGTGAGCAGGAGCGCAGGGAGCGCGAGGAGTTCCGGGCTCGGGAGCGGGAGCGGGAGCGGGACCGGGACCGGGACCGGGAGCGCCTGCGCGACATCGAGCACGAGCGCGAGCGCTTCCGTCCGCGCTCGCGTGGCAGGTCCCGCCGCCCCGCGCAGTTCAAGTCCGTCAAGGGCGACCTGGCCGGCCTGGCGTACGCCACTACGCGCGCCGGCGTGGACACCTTCGTCGGCACCACGCGCGTCCTCGGCCGGTTGTGCGGCGACCTGCTGGAGTCGTTCTTCCCCGGCGGGCCGAACTGGGGCCCGCGCTCGTACGCGCGCAACCGCGACTACGACGATGACTACGACCGCGACGATCTCGGGGACGAGCGCGACACGGAGTACCGCTCCCGCTCGCGTGGCCGGGACGGCCGGGACCGCTACCGCGACGCGGCCGACGACGTGCGCGATGCGGTGCGCAACGTAGCCGACGTGGTATCGGACAGCGCCGCTGACTTCTCGCGCCACTTCGAGCGCTCCCGCTACGGCGGCGACGATTACGACGACGACTACGAGTCCGGCTCCCGGTACCGCGACTCACGCGACGACCTCGATCGGGATCGCGACCGG
>DATAAL010000537.1:0-1690 GCA_036260145.1 Longimicrobiaceae bacterium
CGAGCTGCTCCAGGTGGAGAGGGTGGGGGTGGAGGACGACTTCTTCGCGCTGGGGGGGCATTCGCTGCTGGCGACGCAGGTGATCTCGCGGGTGCGGGACGCGTTCGGGGTGGAGCTGCCGCTGCGCGCCCTGTTCGAGGAGCCCACGGTGGCCGGGTTGGCCCGGCGCATCGAGGCGCTGCTGGGCGACGGCGTAGGGGCCGCGCCGCCGATCGAGCGGGTCGGGAGGGAGGGGCCGCTGCCGCTGTCGTTCGCGCAGCAGCGGCTGTGGGTGGTCGACCGGCTGGAGCCGGGGAGCGCCGCGTACAACATGCCCGGCGCGCTTCGCCTGCGCGGCGGGCTGGACGTCGCGGCGCTGCGGGGGAGCCTGGACGGGCTGGTGCGGCGTCACGAGGCGCTGCGCACGGTCTTCGTCGAGCAGGACGGCGCGCCCGTGCAGGTGATCCATACGGCGGCCCCGATGGCGCTGCCGGTCGTCGACCTGCGGGGCGTGCCGGAGGCGGAGCAGGAGGCGGGGCGGCTCTGCGCGGAGGAGGCGGTGCGGCCGTTCGACCTGGGGCGCGGTCCGCTGCTGCGGAGCATGCTGGTGCGCCTGGGCGGAGCGGACCACGTGCTACTCATCACCCTGCACCACGTGGTGAGTGACGGCTGGAGCATGGGGGTGCTGGTGCGCGAGATCTCCGCGCTGTACGCCGCGTACAGTCAGGGCGAGGAGCCTTGCCTGCCGGAGCTGGCGGTGCAGTACGCCGACTACGCCGTCTGGCAGCGGGGCTGGCTCTCGGGGGGGGTCCTGGAGGCGCAGATCCGCTTCTGGAAGGAGAAGCTGGCGGGGGCGCCGCCGCTGCTGGACATCCCCACGGACCGGCCGCGCGCGGCGGGGCGGAGCGCGCGCGCGGCGAGCCACCGCTTCGAGCTTCCGGCCGTGGTGTCGCGGGAGCTGCGGGCGCTGTCGCGGCGCGAGGGGGCGACGCTCTTCATGACGCTGCTGGCGGCCTGGCAGGCGCTGCTGGGGCGGTACGCGGGGCAGGAGGACGTGGTGGTGGGGAGCCCGATCGCGGGGCGGAGCCGGCGGGAGACGGAGGGGCTGGTCGGCTTCTTCGTCAATATGCTCACCCTGCGGACGGAGCTGGAGGGAGACCCGACCTGGCGGGAGCTGGTGGGGCGGGTGCGGGAGGGG
Source organism: Longimicrobiaceae bacterium (assembly GCA_036260145.1). Lineage (GTDB taxonomy): Bacteria > Gemmatimonadota > Gemmatimonadetes > Longimicrobiales > Longimicrobiaceae > JAFAYN01. The sequence goes on from DATAAL010000537.1 coordinate 1,178, forward strand.
GCGCTGGGGGCGTACGAGCACCAGGAGCTGCCCTTCGAGAAGCTGGTGGAGGAGCTGGAGGTGGAGCGGAGCCTGGCGCACACGCCGGTCTTCCAGGTCACCTTCGCGCTCGAGCGCACCACCGCGCGGGACGGGCTGGCGCTGGGGGACCTGACGGTCGAGCGGTTCGGGGGAGGAGCGGGCGTCGCCAAGTTCGACCTGGACCTGACGCTCCAGGACGACGGGGAGACGCTCACGGGAGCGCTCGTCTACCAAGCGGCGCTGTGGGACGCGGAGACGATCGTGCGGCTGGCGGGGCACCTGGAGGTCCTCCTGGAGGCCATGGCGGCCGATCCCACGCGCCGGATCCGGGAGGTGCCCCTGCTGCGCGAGAGCGAGCGCCTGCGGCTGGAGGGCTGGAACGCCACCGCGGCCCCGTACCCCCCGGCCTGCGTGCACGAGCTGGTCTCGGCGCAGGCCGCCCGCACCCCCGGCGCGGCCGCGGTGGTCTTCAGGGGCGAGACGCTCTCATAC
>DATAAL010000538.1:0-19728 GCA_036260145.1 Longimicrobiaceae bacterium
ACAAGGGGATTCCTCCGCTGATCGAGTCGATCGGTCCCACGACTCCGCTGCGGATCGTGGGGCGCCCCTACGACCCGGGGTATCTGGAGGAGCTGAGGAGTGCCGCGGTGGGTAAGGACGTTCGCTTCATCCTGGACGCCGACGACGCGGAGCTGGAGAGGCAGTACCGGAGCGCCGCGGTGGTGTTGCAGCCCTCGCTCCCCGTCAATCCCGGGCCTCGCGATACCTCCGAGCTCCTCGGCCTCGTGACGCTGGAGGGGATGGCGCACGGGAAGCCCGTGATCGTTACCCGTACCGGGAGCCTTCCGGAGCTCGTGGTGGAGGGCGAGACCGGCTTCGTGGTGCCTCCCGGCGACCGTGCCGCGCTACGGGCACGCATCGAGACGCTGCTGGGTGATGAGACGCTCGGCCGCCGCATGGGCGAAGCTGCGAGGCTTCACGTCGAGAGGAACTTCACCTGGGAGCAGGTCGCCCGCCGCGGCATGGCCCTCTACCGGGAGCTGGGGGCACAGCGGAAGGCCGCGGCATAGACCATCCGCCTCCATCATCACCGGAATTCCTCTACCTGTGGCTGTCTGGCACCTGATCACCGGCGAGTACCCTCCCCAGGTCGGGGGGGTGAGCGACTATACCCGCCTGATCGCGGAGGGGCTGGCCACTGCGGGCGACTCCGTACACGTCTGGTGCCCCCCGGCAGCCGGAGCATCTCCGGAGATCCCCGGAGTGGTGGTGCACCGCGAGCTCGGCGGCTTCACCCCCTCGGACCTCAGGCGCGTCGGCTCGATGCTGAACGGGATGCCGGCCCCGTGCCGGCTGCTGGTTCAGTGGGTACCGCACAGCTACGGGTACCGGTCGCTGAACCTGGCGTTCTGTGCCTGGCTATGGGTACGGGTCGCGCGGTACGGGGACCGGGTGGAGATCATGGTGCACGAGCCGTGGCTGGACTTCGACCGCCGCTCGTGGAGACAGAGCGCGGCCGCCCTCGTGCACCGCCTGATGACGGCCGTCCTGCTGCGCGCGGCGCAGCGCGTCTGGATGTCCACCCGGCGATGGGAGGGGCTGTGGCGGCCCTACGCGCTGGGGCGCCGCATCCCTTTCGTGTGGCTTCCGCTTCCGAACGGAGTACCGGTCGTGGAAGATCCGGAGGGAGTCGCCGAGGTGAGGTCCCGGTATCTGCCGGCCGGAGAGACGCTGCTCGGACACTTCGGGACCTTCGGAAGGCATATCACGGAGATGCTGACCGCCCTGCTGCCTTCCTTGCTCGGGCGGAGTGGGGAGAGAGGAGTGCTGCTGATCGGGCGGGGAAGCGAGGAATTCCGGGAGAGCCTGCTGGCTTTGCATCCGGATCTCGCCGGGCGGGTACACGCTACGGGCGTTCTTTCACATCCGGACATCTCGCGCCACCTGGCCGCCTGCGACCTCCTGGTCCAGCCCTACCCTGACGGCGTCAGCACGCGCCGTACGAGCCTGCTCGCCGGGATCGCGCACGGCATCCCGACCGTCACCACCCACGGCCCGGCGACCGAGGCGCTCTGGAGCGAGAGCGGCGCCGTCGCGCTCGCTCCGGGATCTGAGCCCCTGACGGTCGCCGCGCTGATCGAGAGCCTGCTGGCCGACCCAGAAGCGCGGCGCCGCCTGGGTCACGCGGGAAGGCGGCTCTACGAGTCCCGACTCGCGCTTTCCCGCACCATCCAGGAGCTGCGCTCCACGCCTTCAGGCACCGGCCTCTCCGGCCAGCCGGCCGCCGAGCACCTGCCAGCCGGGCTCCAGTAGACGCTGGATCGTTTCCGCGGGTTCCAGTGTCGCGAGAAAGCTGGGGGCCTCGAACGGCTTGGCGACCACCGCGTCGACCGGTCCCAGAACCAGGCCGTGCGTCGACCAGCCCAGCGAACGGATGCGGTAGCCGAGGTCCGCCAGCAGGGCGTGCACGCGGCTCCCGGGGCCGTTGTGATCCTCGTAGACGATGCTCCTCACGCGGCGGGCGTGCAGCACCTCCTCGGCGCCGCGCAGGACCTCCTCCTCGTGGCCCTCCACGTCGAGCTTCATCAGCGCGACCACCTCGTTCTCCGGGAGGAGCTCGTCGAGGCGTCTGGTCTCGACCCGGGCTCCGCCATCACCCTCCTGTTCGCCGACCAACCTGGCGAGACCGTGGTTCTCCGCGAACCCCGCTCCGTCCACCATGGTGCTCGTGCCGCTTCGACTGCTCAGTGCGACCGGGAAGAACCGGATCTCTCCGACCTTCCCCGAGCGCCTGAACAGCTCCAGGTTGCGCTCCAGTTCGGCGCCGATGCGCGGGTGCGGCTCGAATGCGAGCACCCGGCCGGCCACTCCCACCCGTGCGGCCATGATCCCGGTCATGTACCCGATGTTCGCCCCCACGTCGACCGCGAGGTCACCGGGACGGAGGAGCCGCCAGATCGCTTCGCTCACCGCGATATCGAAGACTCCTGTCTGCCAGACCGAGGTGCCGAGCATCTCATTGATGTCGATCTTCATGCGCAGCCCCCAGGGCAGCGTCACCTCCTGGATGGGCGCGGCCGGCAGCAAAGCCCTGAGCAGGCGCAACGCCACCTGCCTGGGCCGGTGCCGGTAGTATGGTCGGGAGAGGACTTCGACGGGCCACATGAATACGGCGATCGCAGCAGGCGATGGGGCACAGGGTTTCCTGAGGTGCACAGAAAATAGGAATTCCCCCATTCGCCGGCAACCGACCCGCGTCCGCCGTCCTCTCGTCCCGCTCCCGCGGAGCTGCCCATCACTGGACCGTCGTCCGGATCGGCTATATCTTAGACCCGGTGCAACTTCCATCGGGCTCGGGAAAGTGCGCGCGCGAGGTTCGCGAGGAGCGCTGGGTCCCATGATCGTCCTTGCAGGCCGGGAGCAACTCCTCGCCTGCAAGGCTTGCTGTTTTATTGATGAGCATTGGAAGCATTCATCGCGAGCCGGACGACTCCAGGGCTGGAGATCTTCCTCTCCCCCCGTCGGGGAGGACGGGCTGGCCGTGGACTGAACCGGCCTCTCTCCTCCGGTATGCGGATGACGCTCCGAGGGTCTCGATCGTCGTCCCCTCGTACAACCAGGGTCGGTTCATCGAGGAGACCATCCGCTCCGTGCTCCTCCAGGGGTATCCCGATCTGGAACTGATCGTGATCGATGGAGGGAGTACCGACGAGACGGTGGAGGTGCTCCGCAGGTACGAACCCTGGTTGACCTACTGGGTCAGCGAGCCCGACCGGGGGCAGACCCACGCAATCAACAAGGGACTGGAGCGCGCGACGGGTGAGATCTTCGCGTACCTGAACTCCGACGACCTCCTGATGCCCGGCGCTCTCTTCCACGTGGTGAAGGGCTTCGCCGCGCATCCGGAAGCGGACGTGGTGTACGGGAAGTGCGTTTATATGAGCGAGACGGGTGAGGACCTCTTCACCATCCAGGGAAAGATCACCGGTTTCGTAGACTATCTTCGCATCTGGGAGCGCCTCGCTAGGCGTGAGTTTCTCACCCAGCCGGAGGTGTTCTGCAGGACCCAGCGTCTCCGGGAAGCGGGTGGGTTCCGGGAGGAGCTCCGCTCGGTGATGGACTTCGAGATGTGGCTGAGGCTCCTCGCGCGCGGGTGCCGCTTCCAGTCGATCGCCGCTCCGGTGGCCAAGTTCCGGGTGTACGCCACCCAGAAGTCGTCCGTCGATCCGGGACACGAGCTCTGCCGGATCGTGGAGGAGTACGCCAGCGCGCGGGAGATCGTCACGCCGTCACTCCGCCGCGCCCTGCTGGAGGAACTCGGGGGAGCCAGGGCCCACTTCCTGGTGCGGGCGGCGATCGCCGCGACGATGCTGGACCGGTATGGAGACGCCGTGCGTTACTGCTTGCGGGCGGCCACCATCCACCCGGCTATCCTCGGCACCTACCCGTTCTGGGCCGTGCTCGCGCACCCGGTCAAGCACCTGGTACCACCGTCCTACCGGGGCGCCATTCAGAGATTCCTCGGTGTACGGGCGGCATAGGGAGTCCGGGAAGGGTGCCGGGGATTCCGGTCCGAACACCGGACGGTAGCATGCGTATTGCCATCGTCAACTGGAGCCGGCGGGAGCTGGGGGGAGCCGAAAGCTATCTACGGACCGTCATCCCCGAGCTGAGCCGTCTCGGACACGAGGTTGCCCTCTGGACCGAGCTGGATCAGCCGGTGGAGCGTGCCAGGATCCCTCTCCCGAACGGCACGCATGAGTGGTGCGCCGCGGAGATCGGTCACGAGCGGGCGGTCTGTGCCCTGCGGGATTGGGAGCCGGATCTTCTCTACGTCCACATCACGACGGGTCCCGCGGTGGAGGAGGCCGTCCTGGATATCGCTCCGGCGGTGCTCTTCGCCCATGCGTACTACGGAACCTGCGTCAGCGGAACGAAGACCTTCAAGCACCCGCAGGCCGTGCCCTGCGGCCGCCGCTTCGGCTGGCCCTGCCTCCTTCACTACTACCCGCGCCGGTGCGGGGGGCTCAGCCCGCTCACGATGATCCGTGAGTACCGGCGCAACGTCGGGAGAAGCGACCTGCTTTCCGCGTACCGCGCGATCGTGACCAACTCCGACCATATGCGGGAGGAGTACGTGAGGCACGGGATCGATCCTGCGTCCGTTCACGTGGTTCCGCTCCCGATCCCTTCTCCTCCGGAGGCGCGAGCGGACGGCTCAGGGACCGACCGGCACTCGGGTCCGGTGGGGTCACCCGCCCGCGTCGCCGGTTCGTGGAATCTCCTCTTCGCCGGCCGCATGGATCTGCTCAAGGGCGGGAGGACCCTGATTGAGGCGCTGCCGATGGTCCTTGCCTCCCTGGGGGGGCGGCTGAACGTGACCTTCGCCGGAGACGGTCCGGATCGGGCCGGGTGGGAGCGGCTGGCCGCTCTCGCCCGGGACCGCGCGGGTGACGATCTTGCAATCCGCTTCGTCGGGTGGAAGAGCGGAGAGGAGATGGAGCGCCTCTGGGCGGAAACCGACCTGCTCGTCGTCCCGAGCCTCTGGCCGGAACCGTTCGGGCTGGTGGGCCCTGAGGCGGGACTCCGGGGGGTGCCCGCGGCCGCGTTCGCGGTCGGCGGAATTCCCGACTGGCTTACGGACGGGGTCAACGGCCACCTTGCGCCCGCGGAGCCGCCGACCGCGGCGGGACTGGCCGACGCGATCGTGCGCTGCCTGCGTGATCCGGACACGTACGGCGTGCTCCGACGGGGCGCGGTGCACATGGCCCGTCGGTTCAACCGGGACGTCCACCTGCGCGCGCTGACGAAGATCTTCGAGGATGCCGTCCAGGATCCCCGGCCTGGAAGGCTCAGCCCCGGGACGGCATCGTAAGGGCCCCCGCTTCCCTGCGTTCCGGGGAACGGAAGGGCCCGGCCGGGCGTGTGGCGGATTGTCTCCCGCGCGCTCGGTAACCGAATTCACGAGAACTCCGGTACTATGCTCCGCGACGCCGTCATCGACGCTCTCCGTCCGTACCACTTTCGTGGGAAGCTCAGGATGCTCGGGAGCCTCGCTCCCCGCCGGGGAGAGCGGGTTGCTCGCGTGTTCGGCTATGACGTCCGGCTGGACCTGGGGGAAGCGATCCAGTGGTGGATCTATCTCGGTGCCTTCGAGCCCAGGGAGACGGCGATCGTCCGGTCCTGGCTCCGTCCCGGAATGACGTTTCTGGACGTGGGAGCGAACTTCGGCTACTTCACCCTTCTGGCTGCATCCCGGGTCGGCGAGTCGGGGCGCGTGCTGGCGGTGGAGCCCAGCCCCTATGCATATGGCCGCCTCGTGGAAACGGTGCACAACAACGCGCTGCCGCAGGTCCAGGTGCATCAATTGGGACTCAGTACTCACGCGGGGACGCTCAACCTCTATCTCTCGCCGTCCCAGTTCCACTCCCCGACCATGAGCGCCAGCTCCGGAGGGGAGCCGGTGGAGGTGCCGGTGAGACGACTGGACGACTGTATGGACGAATGGGGGGTCGGAAGCATCGACCTGATGAAGCTCGATGTGGAGGGGCACGAGCCCTTCGTTCTAGCCGGAGCCTCCCGCGTCCTCGACTCCGGCCGCATCCGCGCGGTACTCTGCGAGTTCAATGACCACTGGCTGCGGCAGCAGGGTAGCTCCCCGCAGGCCCTCTACGATATGTTCCTCCGGGCGGGCTTCGTGGACGTGGACGGACGGGCCGACTTCGCGCCGAGTTGCTGTGACACTCGCTTCCTCGTTCACCGCTCCACGCGAGAGCGGCCCTCCGATCTCGTTGGTCCGGCACATCGCCGGGATACACCGGGTCGCGGCGACGTGAATTCATGATGGGCGCAGGGGCATCCATGCAGCAGGGAATCCAGGTCCATCTCCGGACTCCCAACGCGGATCAGCAGGCGGAAGACGAGTTCTTTCGCTCCTCCAAAGACGAGCGTGCTTCGGCCGAGCTTTACCGCTCCCTGCTGTACATCGGTAAAGCACTGTCGCTGCTGACGTTCGATGACATGGTGCAGCGTTTCGGGCTGTCCTTCCGGGGCTCGGTGCTCGAACTCGGAGGGGGGTACGGATACCTGAGCACGTATATAAAGAAGCGGTTCCCGGACTGTACGGTCGTGTACTCCGATGTGTCCCGGGAAGCCGTCGAGAAGAGCAGCCAGTACGAGGGCTTCTTCGGAGTCTCCCTGGATTCTAAGTGGGTCACTTCGGCCGAGGATACCCCGTTCCCGGATCGTTCCTTCGACCGCGTCATCTTCTTCGCCAGCTTCCATCATACGCAGGACCCGCAGGCGGCGGTCCGGGAGTGCGCGCGCGTGCTCAGGCCCGGCGGGGAGCTGTATCTCCTCTTCGAGCCTTCGTGCCCGGCGTACCTTAAGCCGCTGTACGACCTGCACGTACGGAGGGACGAGGTGAAGGAGAACTACTACTCGGTGGGTGAGTACCGCCACTTTTTCAGGAATGCGGGTCTGACCTTTCGCCACCACAACTACCGGAGCTTCCTCTACCGCCGCTCGCAGCGTGCGGCGCTCTACTACTGTTTTCTGAGCATGCTCCCGCACGCCGTCGTGAATGCCTTCCCTTGCAGCCAGGTGATCGTAGGGAGCAAGCCCGGGTCCGCATGATGGTGGAAGACAGCGTGCTCGGAGAACGGGCTCCGTGCCCGGCGCCACCTGGGTTTGCGGGGTCCAGGTGAAGGAGTTGGACACGGCTCCCGGTGTCCGCCACCGCACTGGGATCCAGGAGGCGCCACCGGCCGTTCCGCGGGTCGCCGTCGTCTGCGACCTGCTGGAGGAGCGGTGGCCCAGCATGGACCTGGTCGCCGAAATGCTCATGCAGTCGCTGGCTGAGATGGTTCCGCAACCTGTGACCGCCGTGCGCCTCTGCCCGTCAATGCGGAGGCGCTTCACGCGAATTCGGCGGAATGGGTCTCCTGCCTCCAACGGGAACGGGTACGAGCGCCGCCTCCTCCTCAATCTGGATCGGGGTCTGAACCGGTTCTGGGACTACCCGCGGCTGCTCCGGGAGAAGCGACGGGACTTCGACGTCTTCCACGTAGTGGACCATGCTTACGGCCAGCTCGTGCACCATCTTCCTGCGGAGCGGACGGTGGTCACGTGCCACGACCTGCACACCTTCCAGTGCCTTCTGCATCCCGGCCGCGCCCCTCGCTCAGCCGCGTTCCGGATGATGACCGGTTACGTCCTCCGGGGGCTGTCCAGGGCGGCGCGGGTGGTGTTCGATACGAGTGCGGTACGGGACGAGGCCGTCGCGCTCGGCCTGGTGGATCGGGAACGGACCAGCGTGGCGCACCTTGGCGTGCACCCGGCGTACTCCGTGCGGGCGGACGCGAATGCAGACGGGGCAGCCGCCGCGCTGCTGGGTCCTGTTCGCGCCGAGGCGCCGGAGATCCTGCATGTCGGGGGCACGTTCGGCCGGAAGCGGATCGATCTCCTGCTCCGTATCTTCGCCGAGGTGAAGAAGGAAGTCCAGGGAGCCCGGCTGGTGCGAGTGGGAGGGTCGTTCACGGCGGAGCAGGGGAAGCTGGTGGAGGAGCTCGGGATCGGCAACTCGATCATCGTTCTCCCCTTCCTGGAAAGGGAGGTGCTGGCCGCGGTGTACCGGCGTGCCGCGTTGACCGTGCTCCCTTCCGAGGAGGAGGGCTTCGGGCTCCCCGTGATCGAGGCAATGACGTGCGGCACTCCGGTGGTCGCGAGTGACCTGCCGGTGCTGAGGGAGGTCGGTGGGGAGGCCGCGGTATACATCCCCACCGGGGATGTCGTTCGTTGGGCGGAGGCCATCGTACAGTCTCTCATGCAGCAGACGAGCGACCCCGAAGCCTGGGAGGCACGTCGAAACCTGAGTGCCGGCCAGGCCGCGAAGTTCACCTGGATGGAGTACGCGCGAAGAATGGTCACGGTATATCGAGAGGTGGCGAGCCTTTGAACTTGCAGGAGCAACCGCCGCAGCCGGTCGAGCGCCGCGCTTCCCGCCGCCCGAAGGTACTTCAGATAGGGAAGTACTATTCTCCCTATCATGGAGGGATCGAAACCCACCTCCAGGCACTGTGTGAAGGGCTGCGGGAGCACGTGGACGTGGAGGTCATCGTTTCGAGCGAGGACCGGCGCAGCGCGGTCGACTCGATCGGAGGGATCGACGTGGTGCGTGTCGGGACCGCCTGCACACTCGCAGGCGCGCCGATCTGTCCGGGGATGATCCGCAGGATCCGGGAGTCCGACGCCGACATCGTTCACCTACACCTTCCGAACCCGGCCGCGGTCATGGCCTATCTCGCGAGCGGTCACCGGGGTCGCCTGGTGGTGAGCTACCACAGCGACGTGGTTCGGCAGCGGGTTCTGGACGCCGCGTTCAGGCCGATCGTGCAGCTCCTTCTCGACCGGTGCGACGCCGTTGTCGCGGCGACGCCCAACTACATCGAGAGCTCTCCGATGTTGTCACGCTATCGGCACCTCTGCCAGGTGATCCCCTACGGGATCCCCATCCAGGAATTCCGACGCCGGGATGAGGAGGTTGCCAGGATCCGGGAGAGGTTCGGCCCCCGCATCGTACTCGGCGTGGGGCGGCTGGTCTACTACAAGGGCTTCGAGTACCTGGTCGAGGCGATGCGAGACGTGCGTGGACATCTCGTGATCGTAGGGGACGGACCCCTGCGCCGCCCTCTCGAGGAGCGAGTCCGCGCACTGGGGCTGGAGGATCGGGTGACCCTGCTGGGTCAGGTGGACGACACCGTCCCGTTCTACCAGGCGGCGGACGTGTTCGTCCTGGCATCCGTCGCTCGAAGCGAGGCGTTCGGCATCGTGCAGCTGGAGGCGATGGCCTGCGGGACCCCGGTGGTGAATACCGCCCTGGATTCCGGCGTACCCTATGTCTCCCGGGGTGGGGAGAGCGGCCTCACCGTGCCTCCCGCCCAGCCGGCCGCGATGGCCGAGGCGATTAATCGGCTGCTGGACGATTCCGGGCTCCGCGAGCGCTATGGAAGGGTCGCACGTGCCCGCGCCGAGCTGGAATTCAGCCAGGAGGTGATGGTGAGCCGGTTCGTGGACCTGTACGAGAGCCTGCTGGGGCTGGCGCGGAGGGCGGACCCGAGGCAGCCCGGCCGGTCGGCGGTCCGACGTCACCGGGAGAGGGGGCTCGCTCCGTCCGAGCTGGGGTGAGGGCGTGACCCCGGAGGGTGGACTGGGCAGGTAATGTGCACTATTTTCAAGAGCTTGTGGTTGCCCATGATACATGGGTGGCACACTGTTCGTACCTGTTCGCCTTCACGGTGATATGATCCGGCTTCCTCTCCTGCTTGCGCTGTGGGGGCTCATCTTTGCGGGAGGTGCACTGGCCCAGAACGGTGCACCCGCACCGCCCCAGGCGGTGCTCCAGCCCGGCGACCGGGTGGGGATCGTCGTCTGGCGAAATTCCGAGCTCACCGGGACCTTCACCGTGGCGGCGGACAGCTCGCTGATCCACCCTCTCTATGGCGCGGTCAAGGTGGCCGGCGTCCCGATCCCGGCCGCCCAGGAGCGTGTCCGGCAGTTCCTCCGGGGGTTTGAGGCGGATCCCAGGATCACCTTCACGCCGGAGTTCCGGGTGTACGTCGGGGGCGCGGTCCGGGATCCGAACCAGCACTACCTCCCGGAGATAAGCGTGGGGCAGGCGATCACGCGGGCCGGCGGCTCTACGGCCCCGAACCGTACCCACCGCGTGCGCCTCATCCGGAACGGCACCCCGACCGTCGCCAACCTGAACGATCCTCGGATCTCGTCTCTGCTCCAGGAACCGATCCGCTCCGGCGACCAGATCATTGTAGAGGAGCGGTCCACGTTTGCACGGACCTACATTGCTCCGGCGCTGCAGATCCTCCAGACGGTCTCGTCCCTGGTCACGACCTACATCATCATCAATTCGGTCTTCGGATCCGATGATGATGAGACGCCATAAGGCACTCCCGACGCGATGATGTCCCATCTGTCCTCCCCTCCGGAAAAGCATCTCTACCTCCCGGCCGGTGCCGGCCGTACCGAAGCCGAGGAGGAGGGAACGAACCTCGCCGAGTACCTCGGGGCACTCCGCCGGCGCTCCGGGGTGGTGCTCCTGGTCACTACGCTGGGGGTTCTCATGGCGGTGTACAAGGTCATGACCACCGAGCGGCTCTACAGCTCAACGGCTGTGATCGAGATCGCCGGAGAGAGCAGCAGCCCCACGGGCGGCCTCGCCGGCCTCGCCGCCTCGCTCGGTGCCGGGGGGACTCTCGACTCCCACGTTGAGATCATCCGGAGCCGCGGCCTGCTGGGGCAGGTGGTGGACTCGCTGGGGCTCCGGCTCGAACGGAGGGTTCCCAACCTGTGGCGGAGCACGCCCGAGCCCACCGGAATCGTGGACGCGGTCCGGATCGCTCCCAACGCCACCACGGACGCCCTGGAGCTTCAGTTCACCGAGCAGGGGGTCCGGGTGAAGAGCGGCTCTGCGGAGACCTCGGCGGCGTACGGAGAGCCGCTGCAGATCCGGGGCGTCGGGTTCGTCGTGCCGGAGCAGCCCGCGGTCGAGGAGGTGTCGCTCTGGGTGGTGCCGAAGAAGGTCGCGGTCGACCGGCTCATCGAGCACGTGCGGGCCTATCCGCGGCAGCGGACCAACATCGTGGACGTGGTGGTCACGGGATACGATCCGGTGATCACCGAGCGGGTCGCGAACATCACGGCCGAGCTTTACCAGCGCTATAGCACCCGCAGGTCGCGCGAGGAGGCGGAGCGCCGCCGGCGCTTCGTCGAGGAGCAGCTGGTCAAGGGCGAGGCGCTCCTGAGAGGTGCGCAGAACCGGCTCACAGAGCACCGTCGGCGCGAGCGGCTGTACAGCACCCGGGCGGAGCTGATGGCCGGGCAATCCGAGCGGAAGGAGATCGATCTGCAGCGTTCCGAGCTTGACGCCGAGCGCCGCATGTATCGGTCGCTTCTCTCGCAGCTGCAGCGGCCCGGGCACAATCAGGACAACGTGATCCGGACCATCGTGTCGTCCCCGGGGATCAGCGCGAACCAGACCGTCTACGGTATGTACGAGCGCCTTGCCCGGCATGAGGCCGCCCGGGACAGCCTGACCTCCGGTCCATGGCGGAGGAGCGTGGAGAACCCGGACGTGCAGCGGGTCGATTCGCTCATCTCCATCTCGCGCGAGCGTCTCCTCGGGGCTACCCGGAGCCATATCGAGTGGCTGGATGCCCGTATCCAGGGGCTGGACGCGATCACCGCCCGCTCCGACACCTCGATGCAACGACTTGCCGGTGCCGAGCCCGAGGAGCTTCGCCTCATGCTGGAGGTGGAGTCCTACGGGGACGCGGTGAAGACGCTGCGCGAGAAGTACTACAGCGTCGGGATCGTCGAGGCGGCAGGCGAGGAGAAGATCTCCTTCCTGGACAACGCGCTCCCCGGGATGCCGGCGGGGTCGGGGCCGGTGCACTCGCTCCTCTTCGGCTTCGTCTTCAGCCTGATGATCGGGTGCGGCGGCGCCATCGCCCTGGACAGTCTGAGTCGGTCCATCCGCAAGCGGGGCGAGCTCGAGCGCATCCTGCGGGTCCCCGAGCTCGGGGTCATCCCGCGGGTACGGCTGGGATCGCCGGCTCAGCGGATGCTGCGCCTCCCCGGCCGGTTCGGGAACGGCAGGTCGGGACGCGGGAGCGGACCGGAGCTGCTCACGGTCATGCAGCTCTACTCCGACGGCGCGGAGGCGTACCGCACCCTGCGCACCAACCTGGTCTTCGCGCAGAACAGCCACCCCCTGCGGTCGGTGGTGATTACGAGCCCTTCGGGGTCGGAAGGGAAGACCACCACCGCGGCCAACCTGGCCGTCACCTTCGCCCAGCAGGGGATGCGGGTGCTGCTGGTGGATTGCGACTTCTACCATGCGCGGCTGCACCGCACCTTCGACGTGCCGAGAGGGCCGGGTCTGAGCGAGCTGCTGCTGGGGACGGTTGCCGTGGAGCAGACGATTCGCAAGACGGAGATCGAGCGGGTGTCCCTGATCCCGGCCGGACCCCTCCCGCCGGTCAACCCCGCCGATCTGCTCGGCGGGGACGTCGTGCGCTCGCTGATCCAGTCGCTCTCGGAAGAGTTCGACTTCATCGTCTTCGACGCGCCCCCGGTGCTGACGACGGCGCACGCTACTGTCCTTGCGACCCAGGCGGATGGAGCCCTGCTCGTCACGCGCGCGGGTCAGACGGACCGGGATTCCGCTCGGGACGCGGTCCAGCAGCTTCTGGCGGTCGGTGCGAGGGTACTGGGTACGGTGTTGAACGATCCGGACGCCACGATCTCGCAGCGCAGGGGATACTACGGCGCCGGCACGGTGGTGCGGGCGTGAGCGGACGCCCGCCGCGCGCGACGCGAATGCTCCGCCTCCTGACCCGCTGAACGGCTGCCGCGGCAGCACCGCATTGGTTGTCTGCGGTATTGCCGTCCTGTATCTTCGCCAGGTCGGTGCTGCGGAAGCTGGTGCCGATCTGCGCCGCCGTGTGCATGTAAGCTTTGCCCGGACGCACGATTCCATTCACGGGGCACGCTTCTTTCCTGCGGCCGGTTCGTCAGCGTGTCGCCCGACGGGATCGTGACGCTGTGGGTGCGGGGCGTTGATCCCCGACGGTTGACCCCATCATCTAACGGATTGTAGGGACAGATGCAGATAACAGTCGTAGGAACCGGGTACGTGGGTCTGGTGGTGGGGGCGTGTCTGGCGGAGACGGGGAACGACGTGATCTGCGCGGACATCGACGAGAGGAAGATCGCATGTCTCAACGCGGGTGAGATCCCGATTTACGAGCCAGGGCTCGAGCCCCTGGTGGAGCGGAACCTGGAGGAGGGGCGGCTCCGTTTCACCACCGACGTCGCCGAGGCGGTCCGGGGCGCGGAGATCATCTTCATCGCCGTTGGCACCCCTCCGGGGGAGGACGGTTCGGCCGACCTGCAGCACGTGCTGGCGGTCGCCGAGACGATCGGGCGGAACATGCCCGCCGATGGCCCGGAGAAGATCATCATCACCAAGAGCACGGTGCCGGTGGGAACCGCCGGGAAGGTACGGGAGACGATCCGGCGCCACACCTCCCGGCCCTTCCACGTCTGCTCCAACCCGGAGTTCCTCAAGGAGGGCGCCGCGGTGCAGGACTTCATGAAGCCCGACCGCGTGGTGGTGGGGGTGGAGTCGGAGTACGCCCGCGAGAAGCTGGAGGAGCTGTACTCCCCCTTCGTGCGCACGGGGAACCCGGTCCTGTTCATGGACATCGCCTCGGCGGAGATCACCAAGTACGCCGCCAACGCGATGCTCGCCACCCGCATCTCGTTCATGAACACCATCGCCGGACTGTGCGAGGCGGTGGGCGCCGACGTGTCCAGGGTGCGGCAGGGAATCGGGACCGACGAGCGGATCGGGTCCAGCTTCCTGTTCGCCGGGATCGGGTACGGGGGGAGCTGCTTCCCCAAGGACGTGAAGGCGCTGGTCCACACCCTGCATTCCTACGGGGTCGACGCCTCCATCCTGGAGGGCGTCGAACAGGTCAACGCGGAACAGAAGCGCGTGCTGCTGGACCGGGTCACCCAGCGCTACGGGGAGGACCTCAGCGGCTGCACCTTCGCCGTATGGGGGCTTTCCTTCAAGCCGGAGACGGACGACATGCGCGAGGCCCCGTCGCTCACCGTGGTACGGGGACTCACCGAACGGGGCGCCACGATCCGCGCGCACGACCCGGAGGCGCGCCACGAGGCGGAACGGCACTTCAGCGACCTGATCAAGTCCGGCCGCCTCTCCCTGTGCGAGCACAACTACGACTGCCTGAGTGGTGCCCACGCGCTGCTGGTGCTCACTGAGTGGGCGCCGTACAGGCGTCCCGACTTCGACCGCATCCGCAAGCTGCTGCGTGAGCCGGTGATCTTCGACGGCCGAAACCTCTGGGAACCTGAGAAGATGAGGGACCAGGGCTTCCATTACATATCCGTCGGCCGCTGGCCGGTCGCTCCCCTGGCGGCAATGGCGGCGCAGGCCGGCGCGGCGAAGTAGGCGCGGGACCATGCGCGTTCTGATCACCGGAGCTGCGGGTTTCCTGGGCTCCCACCTCTGCGATCGCTTCCTTGCGGAGGGGCACGAGGTGGTGGGGATGGACAACTTCCTGACGGGGTCGCCGGACAACGTCGCCCACCTCGTGGGCCGGGCGGGCTTCCGCTTCGTGGAGCACGACGTCACGGAGTTCATCTACGTGGAGGGTCCGCTGGACGGGGTGCTGCACTTCGCCAGTCCCGCCTCTCCGGTGGACTACCTAGAGCTACCGATCCAGACGCTCAAGGTCGGCTCGCTCGGCACGCACAAGGCGCTGGGGCTGGCCAAGGCCAAGAGGGCGCGCTTCCTGCTCGCCTCCACCTCCGAGGTGTACGGTGATCCGCAGGTCCACCCTCAGGTGGAAAGCTACTGGGGGAACGTCAACCCGGTGGGTCCGCGCGGGGTCTACGACGAGGCGAAGCGCTTCGCCGAGGCGATGACCATGGCCTACCATCGCTACCACGGAGTAGAGACGCGGATCGTCCGGATCTTCAACACCTATGGCCCGCGGATGCGGCCGTCGGACGGACGGGTGGTCTCTAACTTCATCGTGCAGGCGCTCCGGGGTGATCCGATCTCCATCTACGGGGACGGGTCGCAGACCCGGTCGTTCACCTACGTGGACGACCTGGTGGAGGGGATCTATCGACTCTTCCTCTCGGACCGGGTGGAGCCAACCAACATCGGCAACCCCGGCGAGTTCACCGTGCGCGAGCTGGCGGAGCTGGTGCTGGAGATGACGGGTAGCAGCTCGGAACTGAGCTTCCTCCCGCTCCCGGCTGACGATCCCAAGGTGCGCCGGCCCGACATCGATGTGGCCCGGTCGGTGCTCGGATGGGAGCCCCGGGTTCCGCTGGAGGAGGGGCTGCGACGGACGATCCCCTACTTCGAGAAGCTCCTCGAGGCGGAGAGCGTCGGCGCGCGCACGCTGGGATGAGCAGGGGGATCCGCACGGTCTTGGAAGTCGGTCACGCCCGGCAAACCTCAGGACGGAGTACCCCTTGTATCGGACGCGACTGATGGGCCGGGTCGCTCGACAGGCGACCCGCCGGACCCCGGAAAAGGTTCGTGAGCGGTCCCTCGACTGACCGGGGCGCGCCGCGTGGCATCATGGTCCAGGGAGCTGAGATCCCGGGTCCCGGTCCGGTGCGCGTGGCCATCTGCGTGGCTACGCTGCAGCGGCCGATGCTGCTGGAGGCCCTGCTGGAGAGCCTGGGGAAGCTGGTCTTCCACAAGCGCTCTCCAGCGGAGCTGTTCCTGGTGGTGGTGGACAACGATGAGGGAGAGACGGCGCGCGCGGTGGTGGAGAGGGCGCGTGACCAGGTCCCTTTCCCGATTGTCTACACGGTCGAGCCCCGCCGCGGGATCCCGCACGCGCGGAACTGCGGAGTGAAGGTGGCACTGCGTGAGGGCGCCGAGTTCGTCGCCTTCATCGACGATGACGAGGTGGCGCACCCCGACTGGCTCGACGAGTTGCTGGACGTCCAGCAGCGCTTTCAGGCCGACGTGGTGAGCGGTCCGTCGCTGCCGCGCTACGCTCCGGAGGTGGAGCAGTGGGTGATCGAGGGCGGCTTCTTCAACTATCCCCGATACACGACGGGAGAGGTGATTCCCATCGCCGCCACGAACAACGCGCTGGTGGCGGCACATCTCTTCCACGACACCTCCGAACCGTTCGATCCGGCGTTCGGGCTCAGCGGGATGGACGACTCTCACTTCTTCATGCGGGTCAAACAGGCCGGCGCCAAGCTGGTATGGGCCGACGAAGCGGTGGTGGAGGAGTTCATCCCGGCTTCCCGCGCCCGCACTCGCTGGATCGTGAAGCGCGCGTTCCGGATCGGCAACGGGTACGTGTTCTGTGTTCGCACGCTGCTGCCGCCGCACCGCTGGGTCGTGCCGCGCGTCGCCGGCGCCCTGGCCCGGATCGGGTACGGATCACTGGTCCTTCCTTTTGCGTTGCTCCGCGGACGGGCGTCAGCGGTAAGTGCGCTTCGTACAATATCCAACGGCGCAGGGTCTCTGGTCGCGCTGGTGGGGAGGCGCTATGAGGAGTATACGGTCATCCACGGCCGCTGACAGACTCCACGCCGCTGCCGCGTCGCTCCCTCCCGGCTCTGCCGGTCCCGGTATCCCCACTTCAGATCGATCTGAAGCGGCCGCCACCTCCTCCGGTGCTGCGCCGGTGCTTCTGGGAGCGGCGGAAGCTTCCCCCCCGGGTTGTATGGCCGGCCGGCCGGATCTTTCCATCGTCATCGTCAATCTCAACACCCGTGGACTCCTTCGTGACTGCCTGCAGTCTATCCGGCAACTTCCGGATCCGATCCGGTGGGAGATCATCGTGGTGGACAACGGCTCTACGGACGGAAGCGGCGAGCTCGTGCGGGACCACTTCCCATGGGCATGCCTGATCCGGAACGATACCAACACCGGTTACGCATTTCCGAACAACCAGGGGCTCGCGCTGAGCCGGGGACGATACGTGCTGCTTCTGAACAGCGACACGGTCGTCCGCCCATTCGCGCTCAGCCGGCTCGTCGAGTTCATGGACGCTCATCCCGAGGCGGGCGCGTGCGGTCCCACCCTCTCCTATCCCGGGGGGGAAATACAGCGCTCCTGCTACAGCCTCCCTTCTCCACGCACCTTCTTCTGCCGGATGCTGGCGCTGGACGCGCTGTTCCCCCGGAGCAGGGTGTTCGGAAACCAGCACGTGGGCTTCGACCACCACCACACCACCCCTGTGGAGGCACTCCTGGGAGCCGCGCTGCTGTGCCGGAGGGAAGTATTCGAGGCGGTGGGGGGGCTCGACGAGCGGTTCCGCATCCACTACAACGACTTCGACTGGTGCCGGCGGATCCTGCGCGCCGGGTGGCGAATCTACTTCGTCCATGACGCGACGGTGGTGCACTATTCGGCCGCTACCACGAACGTCGAGAACAGCCAGCTGCGCATCCAGGGCGAACTCGTTCGCAACCTGTTCGACTATTTCGAGAAGCACTACGGGAAGAGCGGCGTCCGCTGGGTACGCTCCTGGATGGTAGTGGGGTTCGGCATCCGCTACCTGTTCTTCACCGTGAGGGACCTTCTCCGACCAGGGCAGGCCGACCCGGTCGCCACCCGGTTCCGAATCGGGATGATCCGGGCGGGACTCACCGGGAATCCGGATCAGTTCGAGCCCGGTCCTTCCTGACGCTCGGTGCCTTCTTCAAGGACGACATTGCGCGAGGCCCCGGTGGGGTGCACCGGTGGTAGAACCGCCTCCGTCCGGGCGGACCTCCGGAGACCGCCGCCGAGTGCCACGATCCCGAGCTGTAGCGTGTAGTTCCGCACGTCCACCGCGTCATCCGCCGTTTCCCAGCTCTGTCCGCGGTTCTGGAACAGGTAATTGTACCGCTTGGTGGTGGTGAGCTGGGCGGTGACCTGGAACCATCGCGACGAATAGCGCCCCCGCACCCCTCCCAGGACCGACACGTCGTGGCCCAGAAAGGGCCAGGCCAGGATCGACCGTGGTGCGGTGTAATAGCTGTCGTTGTCCCATCGGATCCGTCCTCCGAACACACCCGCGCTCCACGCCGGCGCCAGGTAGTCGGCAGCGACCCACTGGCTCGATCCCCCCGGCCCGATTGCCGCCCCGATCACCTGGCCGCGGTTCGTGTACCCCTGGGGGACCGTGGCGGCGATGTAGTAACTCGGTGCGCCGTGCCGGGTGTCGTCGTTCTGTTCCAGGTACGTGATCTCCCCCTGGAGCCGCAGCGTCCCGCGGTCCCGCACTGGTCTCGCCCACTGGGTGCCGAGGGTATATCCCTGCGAGTATCCGATATCCTCGAGCAGTTCGCTCATGGACGACGGGAGGTCGTGGCGAGCCCACTCTCCGTAGACCTCAAGTCCGTCTCCCGGGAAGACCCAGCGACCGAAGAGGGAGACGACCTGATCGTAGTGGTCTCCAGGATCCGCCTCGATGTCGTTACGATTCTTCCAGCGCGTCGCCACGTCGGCAAACCGTCCTGGCACCGCTCCCCTCGACTGGACGGGGGCGTACAACGTGCGGGCGTAGCCCACAGTCAGCGACGGATCCCAGGTGGGACGGAAGGTGACCACCATCCCGCTGAGCGAGCGGATGTCGTTCTTCGGGAGGGTGTCGAAGTAGGGAGACTCCGAAAGCTGCCCGACGATCCACTTTCCTTCGAAACTCCCGATCCGCGACCGGAGGGGGCGTTCCGTACGCAGGAACAGGTGGGGAAAGCCCTCCGCGTTGTTGCTCATGACGATCGCGTTCCGGATCCCTGGGCCCCACCACTGGTTCTCGGTGGACGCCCCCGCCGCGACCGGTCCTGCCGAAAGCGTGAGGGTGCTCTGACCGAGCGTGACCTCGGCGGTGGGACGCTCCCCGAAGCGAACCGGGAGATCGATCGTTCGGGGCCACGGGACCCACGGAGGCCGGCTGTACCAGGGCAGGTGGAACTCGGCCAGCTCGTGATCCTGAGCGTGGATGTATGCGAAGGAGCGGTTCTCGGAGTGCGTGAACTCGGGCGCGAGGACGAGGGAGAGAAGGGAGTACCGCAGCGCCGCCCCGAGCCGCAACTGCGTGGTCGCTCCACGGCCGGTCCACGCGGCCCCGTCGTTCATGGAGAATGGAATGGCCGAGTTCCAGGTGGATGTGACCTCGGGGGCGAGGAACGCCCAGTCCAGCGTAGCGCCCGCGGGCCGGAGCCGGCGGATCTCCGCGGAGGGCGAACGGATGAGGGAAACGTCGAGGGTTTTCCCACCGAGAAGCTGGGCGATCCGGGTCCGATCCTCCAGGTCACTCCCGGGCGTGGGGAGCACCTGAACCCGGACGGGATCCGTAGACGCGGTGTCCGGGATCTGGCCGGGGAGCGGCGAATTGAGGGCCAGGAGAAGGAGGCCGCAGACGCCGACCGCTGGACCGCCTTGATGGGCGAACTCCATGTGTGAATCCCTGTTACGTGCGTAGGTCAACGCTGTCCCGGTATGGACAAACAGTTGACCGTACGCTAACATTCGGGCCGCGCTCAGGCCAGCCCGGCGCCGTCTCCTGTCGCATCCTTTCTCCGCGAAGTCATGCGTACATTCCGGTGGGTAGCGGGGCTCTGGGGGAGCGTCTGGGTCGGACTCTCGCTTGCGGTCACGCCACTTTCCTCTCAGACGCCCCGGGCGACGGG
>DATAAL010000539.1:0-4851 GCA_036260145.1 Longimicrobiaceae bacterium
CACCCTGGATCGCGCGGTGGGGGAGATCCTGGCGGGTCTACAGGCGCGTCACCTGGTGGAGCGTCGCAGGAACTCCGACGAACCCGGAGAGAAGCGCCCCCTCTGGTACTATCGCGCCTCCGAGCAGGGACTGCGGGCGGAACTCGTGGACGCCGTCCCCGTGCTATACGAGCCGCCTGCGAGGGTGCAGGTGCGCGTACGAACCCGCAGGTCCGCGTGAGCCGGGATGAGTAGCTCTCACCCCCCCTGGAGCTCGCGCCACCCTCTGCCTCCCAATGCGCTTCGGGTGCTCCACTGCCTGGAGGAGGAGGCGCGCGAGAGGCGAGGCTGGTCGAGGCGAGGAGTACGCGGCTGGCGCCTCGCTCCCGAGGTTGAGACGCTGGTCGACTGGCGGATTTCAGGTGTTCTCCCCGGCTTGTGGACGCGAGGATATGTGGACCGGTTCCACGTGGTGGACCCCGGCCGGCGAACCCCGGTGCACCTCTGCCGAATCTCCCAGGGAGGCGTTGACTACCTTGCCAACGAGGGAGGGGGACCGAGCGGCCGGGGGATCGTGGAACCTACGCCGATGCACGACGAACTCGGTGCCACTGAACCGCGCCCGGTTTTCCGGAGGGCTCGGGCGTTGATAGCGGAACTCCACACGCAGTTGCCGATGCTAAAGGCACACGCTCCTTTCTGAGGCGGTAACCATTTCCGATCAGCACTCGGAATTTCTTTGTCAGCACTCCACTCTGCTCGGTTCGACAGTGTCGGTCCGGATCGGACGTCTCCCTCTTGGCCTGATCATGCGCTGAGCGGTCGTATGGCTGCGCTGCTGGGCAAGGAGCCGGCCACGTTTCCTGGACTCACGCGCTAACACCCCCGGGAGGCCACCTGCCAGCGAGCCCGGCGTCGGATCATAGCCGACTGCCTCATATCGACTTGCACCCGCACTCCCTGCTGCGCCCCGGCAGAAGACCCATCACCCGGTCCTCTGGCCGCCATCCTTGATGCCGCCTGATTTCTTTCAGGGGAAAACAAGGTTCTTGCTAAAGAACTACCCCAGGCGTAGAGTACAAGCCGCGGCGCACTTGAGGCGCTGAGTACCCGTCGTCGGCTTCACTCTCCATAGGCACCTATCGGGAGCACAGGGCCGTGGCCGAGCTTACTCCAGCCTACCTGGGCAGCAGTACGCAACCCGTCGACCTTTCTCTGGACGAGGTCGAGGACGGCCGGATCGCTGTCGTTCAGGGGGCACTGGAACGACTCGGAGTGCTGGAAGAAATCCGGTGTGCCGCGCTGGAGGCGATCTCGGTACTCTCCTCCGCTACGATCGCGCAGGCCGTCCAAGAGCACGGGTTCGAGAGGATCCACGACTTGGTGCCCCCCGCGGCCGTACGCGACCTCCTGCGACTCCTCGCCCTGGCGTTCAGTCCCCTTGCTGTCCCGATCGTCTCTCTCCTCGCGAAGACCCTCCGCACCCCTTCAGACGAGCTGTTCGTAGCGCAGCAGGCCTGGGTCCGCATCATGATGCCGGAGGATATTCTGGCCCTGAACCGGCCAATGTTCGATGGACAGCTCGGCCACGCGGTCGCGCACAATCCCCACCGCGACCCCTGGTTCTCCCAGAGCATCGACACCATCAATGCGTGGGCAGCGATCGGACCGGTCTCCCACGGGAACAGCGTTCTGGTGTACCCCGACGTGTGGAGGCAGCCCATGGAGCGCGCGGGGCAGACCGTGGCTCCCGGTCAGCCGCTCGGGGTTCCCGTCAGCTTCGAGATGGCTCCGGGCGACGTTCTCTTCTTCAGCGGCGAGCACGTGCATTCGTCCGAGATCAACGTCACGACAAAGACCCGGTTCGTGATGTCCTTCCGCCTCACCATCCGTCCGCCCCGACCGGGAGAGGGGCGCAGCGAGGCAGAGTTCCATAGGGTCGCGCTCTGATCGGCACAGGTAGGAGGCGACATCCCCAGCACTGGAGCACGCTCCTGCGAGCCCGCGTGAGACAGCGAGATGACACTTCGGATCGACACGTCGGCGCTGCCGGTGGACACAATCCGGCCGGTTTCACCTACCATCTGCGTGGCGAGGACCTGTGAGGGTGTGTTCGCGTTCGCCAGGAGCTGCCCGCACGCCGGCGCCGATCTGAGCACCGGGTACGTGCACGGAAGGCAGGTACGCTGTGCCTGGCACAACCTCCCCTTCGATCCCGCCACGGGTCGGCAGCCGTGCAGGAGCCTCGCGGACCTGCGGGTTTTCCCGCTGAAGCAGCTGGGCCCGGAGCTCTTCGAACTGGAGGAGCCGAACGAGTAAACCTTGAGCGGCCGGAGCGGCTCCATACCCGGGAGCCCTCGTGTTCTCTCGCCCGAGAACCCTTACAAGGCGGTGCGTGATGGCGAACGAGACGAAGAAGACCCGTGGAAGTGAAACCACCGGCGACGTGAAGGACCTCCTCTATCGGAAGCTGGACATGATCACGCAGGTCCGCCAGCTCCAGGCAGAAATCTGGAAGCTGAACACGCAGCTGCAGAGGGCAGGCGCTAACATCGACCAGATCGCCTGCTGGTAGTGGTCGCTCCATAGATGTTCTTGGGGCCCTCCTGCAGCCAAGGGCGAGTGCTGCAGGGGGGCCGCTCCGGCCCCGTGCATCCTACCGCAGCCGAGGAGCCGACATGGCCACTGCTCTCCCCGTCCTCACCGCCCCCGCCGGGGCTCACTTCGCGAATCCAGGGACACCAAGACCCCGCGTCCTGCTGGTGAACCCTTCGTGGGCGCCCAAGAGCGGTTCCAAGATCGGGGCGCTCCCGGACCTCTACCCCGCGATGGGGGTCGCGTGCGTGGCTTCGATGCTCCGCGCCGACGGCTTCCCGGTGGAGATCGTGGACATGCCCATGATCCCCATCGCCGAGGACGACGACGAGGCGCTCCTCCGGCTGCTCGTGGCCCGCAGGCCGCAGATCGTGGGTTTCACCGCGGTTACCATGACCTACCCCACCGTCGTGCGGCAGGCCCGGCTGGTGCGCAGGCACCTTCCCGGCGTCCCCATCCTCGTGGGCGGGGTTCACGTCACCGACGCGCCCGAGCTGACGCTGCGCGACGACTGCTTCGACTTCAGTGTGGCCGGCGAGGGGGAGGAGCCGGCGCTGCACATCTGCCGGGGGCTGCACTCCGGGAGCGTCCCCCCGGACCTCCCCGGGGTGGGATACCACCGGGCAGACCCTCCCTACTGTAATCCGCGCGGGAACACGGATCTGGCGTCGTACCCGCCGACGGCGTACGACCTGTACGACCTGCCGAAGTACCTCCGCGTCTACCGGCGCATGTCTATCATGACACAGCGCGGGTGCAACGCCCGGTGCATCTTCTGCTCGGCGGGGTATGCCATGCCCCGGGTCAAGTTCCTCCCCATCGACCGGGTGATGCACGAGCTGCAATACCTGGTAGGGGAGGTGGGTTTCCGGTTCATCAACATCTATGACAGCAACTTCACCTACAAGAAGCAGTGGGTGCACCAGGTGTGTGACCGCATCCTGGAAAGCGGGCTGAAGTTCCGCTGGCGCTGCTTCTCGAAGACCAACGGGGTGGACCTGGAGCTGTTCCAGAAGATGAGGGCGGCCGGCTGCTCGCACGTCCTCTTCGGGGTGGAGTCTTCGCACGACCGCACGCTCATCCTGGTGAAGAAGGGTGCGCTCCGCCGCCACATCGAAGAGGCGTTCGCCCTGGCGCGCGAGGCCGGCCTGCAGCGGGTGGCCTACTCCATCGTGGGGCTTCCGGGCGAGAGCCGGGAGGACGTAGTCGAGACGATCCGCTTCCTCGAGCAGCTGGACGCGGAGTGGAACGTCATCTCCCCGATCTCGCTGATGCCCGGGACGCCGCTCTACAACCGGATGGGCGAGTACCGGATGCTGGTGACCGATCCCGACTGGTCGCACGGGAGCCGCGGCGAGGTGACGGCGACCAACAGCCTCCTCTCGCCCGAGGAGATCCGCGAGCTGTGCGAGCTCGCCTTCGACCGGCTGAACCACGGCCGCCAGAACTACGAGTGGGTGGAGGCGGTCACGGACGACCCGGGGACCTGCCCGCACGTCGCCATGATGAGCCTGGTGGATCCGCCGGACGGGAAGCTCGCCGCCCTGGGGAGCGTCCGCGCATGAGCGCCGCAGCCCGGGAGGCCCGCTCGCTGGACGCCTCCTCCCTCTCCACGGGGAGCGTACGGGTATCGCGCGCTTCGGGGTGCTGGCTGTTCACGGAAGCGGGGGAGCGGTTCTTCGACGCGACCGGGGGGAGCGGAGCAGTGAACCTGGGACACCAGCACCCCCGCGTGGTGGCCGCGATCCACCGGCAGGCCGACCGCCTGCTGCACACCGGGTGGAACCTGCGCTCGACGGTCCGCGATGCGCTCGTGGAGAAGCTGGGCCACTTCTCGCCGTACTCGCCCTGCGGCGTGCTCTTCACCGTGACCGGCGCCGAGGGGGTGGAGGCGGCGCTCAAGATTGCGCGTGCCCACACCGGCCGGCGCACGGTCGTCGCCTTCGACCGCTCCTACCACGGCAAGACGGCGGGGGCGCTAGCGGTGACCTGGCGCACCGACTTCCGGCGCTTCTCTCCCGAGGCGCAGGAGGCTCCGGTCCGCTTCATCCCCTACCCGCTCCCGGAAGAAGGGAGCGACTCCGACGCGGTGGTGCGGGCGCTGGAAGAGGTTCTGGCCGGGGCCGCAGCCGAAGGCGCCCCCGCGGCGGCGGTGATCCTGGAGCCCGTTCAGGCCGCGGAGGGGTTCCTGCCGGGGGGAGAGCCCTTTCTCCGGGAGGTGCTCCGCCTGGCCCGCAAACACGGCGCGGTGTCGATCTTCGACGAGATCATCACCGG
>DATAAL010000540.1:0-4020 GCA_036260145.1 Longimicrobiaceae bacterium
GGCGCTGATCCAGGCGTGCGGACGGGTGCAGATCTTCCAGAACCTGATCGAGCAGCGGCGGCGGCTCCACGACCTGGCACACACCGACGAGCTGACGGGATGCGCCACCCGTCGCTCCCTCCTCCACTTCCTGCACGAGGAGATGGGTCTCGCCCAGGCCCGGCAGGAGCCGCTCAGTCTCCTGATCCTGGATATCGACCGCTTCAAGGAGATCAACGACACCCATGGCCACCTCGCCGGGGACGCCGTGCTGCGCGCCCTCGGATCGTGGCTGAACGCGGAGGGGGCGCTCCGCTCCCACGACCTCGCCGGGCGCTACGGCGGCGACGAGTTCGTGGTCGTCCTGCCCCAGACCTTCGTCTCGGGCGCGCTCCGCTTCGCCGAGCGTGCCCGGGCCCACTTCGCCGCCCTCTCCTTCGTCTTCGACGGTACCCCCGTCTGCGCCACCCTGAGCGTGGGCGTCGCCTGCTGGCCGGAGGTCGACGCCCGGAGCGCGGAGGAACTGATCTCCCGCGCGGATGCCGCGCTGTACCAGGCCAAGCAGGATGGGCGGGATTGCGTCCGCGTCGCCCGTCCCACCCTCCGCTCGGAGGCCTACGCCGTATAGGCCGTCCGGTGCCCCGAGCGGCGGCCCCGGGAGGGGCGAAATCGACCGAGGGAGGCGCGGATCCTGCAACGCTGCGCCTCCCTCGTCGTTCGCAACGGACCGGAGGAAGCGTGCGCCCGCTCATCGTCGTCACCACCACCCTCGGCCCCGGCGGGAGCTACCAGCTCCCCCAGGTGCAGCTCAACGTGCAGTACGTCACCGCGGTGGAGGAGCCCGGCGGGACGGCCCTCCTCCTCACCCCGGGACACACTCCCGAGTCCATCCACCGCCTGGTGGGGCTGGCGCACGGGCTGGTGCTCACCGGCGGCGAGGATGTGGATCCGGCGCGCTATGGCCAGGAGCCGCACCCGGAGCTGGGCACGGTCAACCGGCCCCGGGACGAGATCGAGTTCGCTGCTCTGGGCGAGGCCCTGCGGCGCCGCATGCCGGTGCTGGCCATCTGCCGCGGGTGCCAGCTCCTGAACGTGGCGATGGGGGGTACGCTGTACCAGGACCTCCCCTCGCAGCGCCCGGGCCGGATCCACCACGAGCAGACCGCCCCCTGGAACCACCGCTGGCACCAGGCCCGGGTGGAGCCCGGCTCCCGGCTGCACGGGATCTTCGGTACGGGAGAGCTCTCCATCAACTCCTTCCACCACCAGGCGGTGGACCGCCTGGCCCCCGGTCTGGAGGCCACCGTGTGGTCCGAGGACGGGATCGTGGAGGGGGTGGAGGCGCGCGACTACCCCTGGGTGTACGGGGTGCAGTGGCACCCGGAGCGCGGGGAGGCGCACGCCCCGGGAGACGAGCGGGACCCGGACCGGCGGCTCTTCTGGGCACTGGTCCAGGCGGCACGGGAGTACGGGGAGACGGTGACGCCCGCCGCCGAACGCAGCGGGGTGCGGGTGGGGACCGGGTGACCGCCGCTCAGGCCAGCAAGGTGAAGGAGTCGATCTCGTCCAGCGGGAAGCGCATCTCCTCCCCGGTCCCGGGGTGCACCGCCACGATCACCTCGGTGGCGCCCTCTGTCTCCAGGGTGCGCGGGACGATCACGTACTCCGTTCCCCGGCGCGAGAGCTGGACCCGCGTCCCCTCGTCGATCGCCCGCTCCAGCCGGTCCAGGTCCTCAGGTCTCCAGCGCACCCTCACCTCCCCCCCGGTCCGCCCGCGCCACCCTGCCGCCCGCGGACAATACCCTCCGGCCGCACCGACACGTAGTAGTTCTTCACGAAGAGCGAGTCGATCCGCATGAACCCGCTGTCCGGGAGGTCCCCGAACTTGACCCCGGGCCGCGGGCGGGGGAGCGCCACACCCAGGGAATCCAGCCAGACGTTGAGCTCGGCCCGCGCGATCCGCTGGATGTAGCCGTCCAGGGAGACCGTGCTCCCGGGGAAGAGCGGGACGCGCGTCTCGGGCGGCGGCTCGAAGCGCACCAGGATCCGCCGCCCCCCCACCGCGCGGACCCAGACCGCGTTCCCGACCACCCGGCTCTCGGCTGTCCCGGTGAGGCGCACCAGGAGCCCTACGTTTCCCTCACTGAGGGTGACGAGCGACTCGAACGGGGTGGCGGCCACGGGGATCACCGGGGGGCGGTCCGCGCCGAAGTTGGCTTTCGCGCCCACCTGGCGGTTCCTCGCGGCCTCCGTGGGATCCCCGAAGAAGGCGGAGAACGCCAGGATCAGAAGCGAGACGACGATCAGCCCGCCGGTCCAGAGCCAGACGTGCGAGCCGCGGGGCCGTACCAGCCGAATGTCCGGCATGCGATGCGCGGTTGAGGGTGTGGGTGCCGAACCGAACAAAAAGCGCAAGGAACGTTCCCGCGGGCTTGCCGGTCTTCGGGCGGTGAGATTATGATACGGCCTTCACAGCGGAGTGCACGTCCTCGTCCCGTTCACAGCAGCCACCGGAGCAATCCCGTGTCCCGTCCTCCCGCGCCTCGTGGCCGGTCCTCTCTGGCACCCTTTTACGTCATCATCGGCGTGGTCGCGCTCGCCGGCGTCGCCTTCCTCCTCTACCAGTTCATAGGGAAGGAGAAGCCCACCACCCAACCGGTGCAGGTAGCCCTCGACCAGGCGGCGCTCAACCGCGTCAGGGGGATCTCCATCGGCCGCGACGATGCCCCGGTGGTGATCTACGAGTTCGCTGATTTCCAGTGCCCGGGGTGCAGCCAGTTCGCGTCCATGGTCACCCCGCTGATCAAGGAGCGGCTGGTGCAGCCGGGGACGGTGCGCTACGTGTACTACGACTTCCCGCTCATCCAGATCCACCCCAACGCCTTCCTCGCCGCGCGCGCGGGGAGGTGCGCCAACGAGCAGGGCCGGTTCTGGGAGTTCCACGACATCATCTACGGCCAGCAGCCCAACTGGAGCGCCGAGCGGGACCCCGCCGACCTGTTCGTGAGCTACGCCGAGCAGGCGGGAGCGGACCGCGGCCGTTTCGAGGAGTGCCTCCGCTCCGATCGCTTCGCCCGTGAAGTGACCGAGAACATGCAGTTCGGCCAGTCGCTCGGAGTGCAGGGGACGCCCACCCTGATCGTGAACGGGCGGCGCCTCGGGAGCACCCCCACCTTCCGGGAGCTGGAGCAGGTCGTCCGCGAGGCGGCGGGCGGCGCCTCCGCAGGTGCTCCGGCGGAGACGGCTTCGGCTCCAGCCGAAAGCGCCCCTGCCGACTCCGTGGTCCGGTGAGCGACACCGGTATGCCCGTCGCACCGGCCGAGGCCGCCCCGCCCGTCCCGCGGATGGCGGTCGCCGTCCTGTCCCTGGTGGGGATCTTCATCGCCGGGTACCTGGCGCTCTACAAGCTCGGGTACCTGGGGGTGATCCAGTGCGGAACGGGGGGGTGCGAAACGGTGCAGGCCTCCAAATACGCGCTGTTCCTGGGGATCCCGGTAGCGGTGTGGGGGATCGGCGAGTACGTGGCGCTCTTCGTCCTCGCCGTGCTGGGGGTGCAGCCGCGCTGGGCCGGCGCCCGGTGGGTGGCGCTGGCGCTCTTCGCCGTGTCGGCGGTCGGGGTGATCTTCACCGCGTACCTGACGTACCTGGAGGCGGCGGTGATCCACGCCTGGTGCCGGTGGTGTGTGGCTTCCGCCGTCGTCATCACCCTGATCTTCCTGTTCACGATCCCGGGGCTGCGCCGCGCGCGCTGAGCGCTGCGCCGTGCTCCGGTTTCCCTTGGAGTATCCGACGATGGCCGAGCCTTCGAGTACCACCACGCAGATCCGCCTCGTGTTCGCGGACCAGGGGACCTTCCACGCGGAGACGGTGCACGTTCCGGTGGACAGGCTCGCCCGCTACGAGCGCCTGATCGACCTGCTGCGGGAGGAGGAGAGCGTGACCCGGCAGATGTACGTCGACATGTCGCGGCTGGTCTCCGCCTACGTGGTGGAGGACGAGGACTAGGACCCCGCCGGGTGGAGGGGAACGAGGAGGCCCCGC
>DATAAL010000541.1:0-3940 GCA_036260145.1 Longimicrobiaceae bacterium
CGCTGACGGGGAACGGGAAGCTGGACCGGCGGGCGCTCCCGGCGCCGGGGGCGGACGAGAGCGGGGCATACGTGGTGCCGCGCGGTCCCGAGGAGGAGATCCTGGCGGGGATCTACGCCGGGCTCCTGGAGCGCGAGCGGGTGGGGGCAGACGACGACTTCTTCGCGCTGGGGGGGCACAGCCTGCTGGCGACGCGGCTGGTCTCGCGGGTGCGGAGCGCGCTGGGGGTTGAGCTGCCGCTGCGGGCGCTCTTCGAGGCGCCCACCGTCGCCGGGCTGGCGGCGCGCGTCGGAACGCTGATGCGCGAGGGGACGGAGATGCAGGCGCCGCCGATCGTGCCGGTGGTCCGGGACGAGGAGATCCCGCTCTCCTTCGCGCAGCAGCGGCTCTGGTTCATCGACCAGCTCCAGCCGGGGAGCCCCGCTTACAACCTCGCGTATGCGCTGCGCGTGTCGGGCGCGCTCGACCCGCGGGTGCTGGAGCAGGCGCTGACGGCGCTGGTGCGCCGGCACGAGACGCTCCGGACCGTATTCGCGGTCGTGGACGGCGCGCCGGTCCAGGTGATCCGCGATGCGGACGCGGCTCCGGTCTCCGTCCCGGTCACTGACCTCCGCGGCCTTCCTGTGGAATTCCGGCAGGTGGAGGTGGAGCGGCTGGCGGAGGAGGAGGCGCTCGCCCCCTTCGACCTGGCCGCCGGGCCGCTGCTGCGCACCCGGGCGGTCCGCCTGGGCGACGCGGAGTGGGGGCTGCTCCTCACCCTGCACCACATCGTCAGCGACGGCTGGAGCCAGGACCTCCTGGTGGACGAGGTCTCCGAGCTGTACGGGGCCTTCAGCGAGGGGCGCGAGCCGTCGCTCCCGGAGCTGCCGGTGCAGTACGCGGACTTCGCCGCGTGGCAGCGGGCGTGGCTGTCGGGCGAGACCCTGGAGCGGCAGCTCGGCTACTGGCGGGAGCGGCTGACGGGGGCGTCCCCCGTGCTGGAGCTCCCCACCGACCGGCCGCGCGCGCAGGTGCACGACACGCACGGGGCGAGCGTTCCCCTCGTGGTCGCTCCGGCGGTCGCGCGCGGGGTGCGGGCGCTGGCGCGGCGGGAGGGGGCCACGCTCTTCATGACGCTGCTGGCGGCCTGGCAGGCGCTGCTGGCGCGCTACAGCGGCCATGACGACGTCCTGGTGGGCTCGCCCATCGCGGGGCGGACGCGGCTGGAGACGGAGGGGCTGATCGGCTTCTTCGTCAACACGCTGATGCTCCGCGCCGAGCTCGGCGACGATCCCTCCTTCCGCGCGCTTCTCGGCCGGGCGCGGGAGACGACGCTCGGGGCGTTCCAGCACCAGGAGATCCCCTTCGAGCGCCTGGTGGAGGAGCTCGCGCCCGAGCGCTCCCTGAGCCACGCCCCCTTCGTCCAGGTGATCCTGTCGCTGAGCGAGGCCGGGCGGCGTCCTCCCCGGCTCGGCGGGGCGGAGCTGGAGCCGCTCGCCGCCGGCGCGGGCCAGACGGCGCGCTTCGACCTCAGCCTGGGTGTCGCCCAGGAGGAGGAGGGGCTGGGGGGCTCGCTGGTGTACCGGACGGCGCTCTTCGACGCGACCACGGCGGAGCGCATGGTGGGGCACTTCGCCGCGCTGCTGGCCGCGGTCGCCGCCGACCCCGAGCGGCGCATCGGCGAGGTCGAGCTGCTCTCGCCGGGCGAGCGCGCCCAGGTACTGGAGGAGTGGAACGCCACCGCGCAGCACTACCCCCGCGGGCGCTCCCTGCACGAGCTCTTCGCCGCCCAGGCGGCGCGCACGCCCGAGGCCGTGGCCGTCGTCTTCGGCCGGGAGCGCCTCACCTACGCGGAGCTGGAGCGCCGCTCCGGCCAGCTCGCCCGGCACCTGCGCGCCCGCGGCGTCGGCCCCGACGCCCGCGTGGGCCTCTTCCTGGAGCGCAGCGCCGAGACCGTGGTCGCCGTGCTCGGCATCCTCCGGGCGGGCGGCGCCTACCTGGCGCTGGACCCCTCCGCTCCCGACGAGCGGCTGCGCTTCATGCTGCAGGACGCGGGCGCCTGCGCGCTGGTGACGCACGCCTCCCTCGCGCAGCGCCTCGGCGGCTTCCCCGGGGCCGTGGTCCGCCTGGACACGGAGGCGCAGGCCATCGCCCGGCAGCCGGAGACGGCGCCGGAGAGCGGGGCGGGCGCGCGCCACCTGGCGTACGTGATCTACACCTCGGGCTCGACGGGCGCGCCCAAGGGGGTGCTGGTGGAGCACGGGGGGGTGGTCAACTACCTGAGCTGGTTCGACCGGGAGGTGCTGGGGGCGGAGGGCTTCGCGCTGCCGCTGGTGAGCCGGCTCAGCTTCGACGCGCACGTGCGCCAGCTGTATCCGCCGCTGCTGCGGGGGGAGGCGGTTTGGGTGCTGCCTGAGGAGACGGTGACCGATCCGGCGGCGCTGCTGCAGGCGCTGTGCACCGGCGAGCGGGTCAGCTTCGGCGGGGTGCCGTCGCTGTGGGGCGCGATGCTGGAGCTGATCCGCTCGGGCGAGGCGCCGAAGCCGGTGGGGCTGCGGGCGGTGCTGCTGGGCGGTGAGGCGCTCTCCGCGGAGCTGGTGGAGCGCACGCAGGCGCTCTTCCCCCGGGTGCCGATCTGGAACCACTACGGTCCCACGGAGGCCACCGTGAACACAACGGTGGCGCGGATCGGGGCGGGGGAGCGGATCACGATCGGCCGTCCGGTGGCGAACGTGCGCGTGTACCTGCTGGACGGGCAGGGGCAGCCGGTGCCGGTGGGCGTGCCGGGCGAGCTGTACGTGGGGGGCGAGGGGGTGGCGCGGGGGTATCTCGGCCGACCCGACCTCACGGCGGAGAAGTTCGTGCCGGATGCGTTCTCGGGCGAGGCGGGGGCGCGGATGTACCGGAGTGGGGATCGGGTGCGGTGGCTGGCGACGGGGGAGCTGGAGTACGTGGGGCGGGTGGACCAGCAGGTGAAGGTGCGGGGCTTCCGCATCGAGCCGGGCGAGATCGACGCCGCGCTGGCGCGCCACCCCGCGGTTGCCGGGGTGGCGGTCGCGGTGCGGGAGGACGCGGCCGGGGAGAAGCGCCTGGTGGCGTACGTCGTCCCGGCGGTGGGGGCCTCGCGGGAGGAGGCCGCCGCGGTGCGGGAGCACCTCTCCGAGTGCCTCCCCGAGTATATGGTGCCCACCGCCTTCGTCGTGCTGGACGCGCTCCCGCTGACGCCTAACGGCAAGGTGGACCGCCGCGCCCTCCCGGAGCCCGAGCCCGCCGGCTTCGACGAGGCGACCTACGTGGCTCCGCGCACGGGGGTGGAGGAGGTGCTGGCGGGGATCTGGGCGGAGGTGCTGCGCGTGGAGCGCGTCGGGGTGCACGACAACTTCTTCGCGCTGGGTGGACACTCGCTCATGGTCACCCGGGTGGCGTCGCGGGTGCGGGAGACCTTCGCGCTGGAGCTACCGCTGCGGGCTTTCTTCGAGGCGCCCACGGTGGCGGGGCTCGCCACGCGGATCGAAGAGGTGGGGATTCCCGAGGAGACGGACGCAGACCTCCTCGCGGAGCAACTGGAGAGGCTGGAGGAGCTGTCGGAGGAAGAGGTGATGCAACTACTGAGGGAGACCTGATGCTGCTGAGCTGCACGGAGAACGATACACGGACCGGGAAGCAGGCCGCCGCCGCCGCGCTGGCCGAACGCCTCGCACGGCTCTCGCCGGAGAGGCGGGCCCTCCTGCAGAAGCTCCTCCGGACACCTGCGGACTCCGCCGTCCAGTCGATCCGCCCCCGCGAGGGGGACGGACCGGCCCCGCTCTCGTTCGCGCAGCAGCGTCTCTGGTTCATCCACCAGATGGACCCGGAGAGCCCTGCGTACAACATGCCCTACCCGCTCCGGCTGCGGGGGGCGGTGGAGGTCGGCCTGCTGAGGCGCAGCCTGGACGCGCTGGTGCGGCGGCACGAGACGCTG
>DATAAL010000542.1:0-4490 GCA_036260145.1 Longimicrobiaceae bacterium
GCAGCACGTTGGGCGCGTCATAGCTTACAAACTGCAGCGTATCCATGCGGACCCCTCCCGGTGCAACCACCAGCGGCTTGGGCTCGTCCGCGCAGAGCGGCGAGTAAACCAGCTTCCATCTCCCATCGACCTGCTTTTCAATCCCTGCGAGCGGTCCCGGCCCACCGCAGGTCACGACATAGATGGGCCTGTCACTACGATTCCGGTACGTTGCGACAATCGTCAGCTCGATTCGATCCGTCTGCCGCTGCGTAGTATAGATCGGTAGCTGTGTTTGGACCGCTACAGGCATCGACTGCGTCGTCTCCTGCCCGGAGCAGGCTCCGAGGACGGTCATCAACGCGACGCAGAGGCGTCGAGAAAGAAGCTCAAACATCACGGTTCTCCGGGATAGGCTCATTCGGTTCGGCACTGGAGTTCGATCTGCTCGAAACCAGCCGGCCAACTAGCGTCGGGGGCTGACCCTCGGGGCACATTGCCCGACGCCAGTTACTCCGGCCGCCCTGCAATTACTGAAGCGTGATATCGCCGAGTTCCACCTGGATGCTCTCCCAGAACGAAAAGACGGCGAGTCCCTCTGTGGTAGATCCATTATGGAGTCCATAGATCCAGACGTCCCGCGGTGCACCCGCCCCGTCCGGGTCCTCGCTCGGAGCCAGGTTGGGGATGAAGAACACCGGGGCTCCGCTATCGCCAACTTTGGATGTCACATCCGTTGCCACGAGATACTGACATATTAGGGCAGACCCATCGGGATCCCGTAAGTCTTGGCACGTGTGCGACACGTTTCCATAGGTCCACCCTGTCGAAGACCCGACCCTGTGCAGCCGCTTCCCGACCACGGGCATCTCCATCGGCACCTGCCACTCGTGGGTTACCGTAAAGTTGGAGAACCGATCTACCGTAATGCTGCTCGTGTTCGGGGTGGTTGGCTCGGCAATCTTCGCAAACTGGTAATCCGCGGTCTGGAACTCGATGAACGCGGCGTCACTCCGACGACACTTGGACGACCACTGACACCCGAACCAAGCGGGGTCGCTCCACTCTCTCCCCACCAGATCGTAATAATTGCCGTACGTGCCCTGGTAGTAGAGGTAGTTCGGGTCGACGGACCCCTTTGTTTTGGTGCAGTGCGAATTCGTGAGGAAGCGCGCGACTCCCCACAGCCGCACCGCGAGCCCCAAGGTGCAACCGTTGACGATTCCGTCACCGGCGAATAGGTCATGCAGGATGAGGACCCCCCCTCTCCGGGGGCTGACCCGGTCCTGCAGCGTGCCGGAGCTTCCCGATGTACCACCGGAATCACAGGAGATGGCATCCGCCCCACAGGAGTTCGGATAGACCATCAGGGGATCCGCCTGCTCGATTACGACGGCACTCCGTGGGATCGGAAGAAGGGTCAGCGCCCTCTCGACACGGCCCCGAGCAGCATCGTCATCGACCCCGACTACGATCCGGTTGCGCAATTCGTCCGTATCGAGTGTTTGCACCCCTTGAACACTCAGGAGTGTACGCGCATGGGCACGCCACCCGTCCAGTTGCGCGAAGTCGTACCGAACCCGGTGGGCACGTACAGAAGCCGCTTCCGGGAGGGGCCGTGCTTGGCCGAGCTGTCGGTTCGCCAAGACACGAAGGAGAGCCTCCGCCGCGGGACTCTGCGGAGCGGTCTCGGTGAGCAGCATGTGAAGGTTCCCGGCGGAGTCCCAGTAGTACCCGGCGAAGCCCGGGATCTCCTCCTGGGCGAGGCGTGCGAATTCGCTATCTACGGACGGAGCTTCGGCGCCGTCTCCTGTGCGCTGTAACGAAGGGCTGAGCGGGAGCACGGAGCCACCCGGGCCCGTGAAGGATGCTGTGTCGTTGCAGCCCCCGAGAAGGATCGCGGCGGCCACAAGGCCTGCGTAGCGGGAGGTGGATACGCTCATCGATGGTAATACAGCAGTGGAGGAATGGATGGACCCGCCCTTAGGAGGGGTCTAGCGAAGGACCGCTCGCGAGGCCCAGTGGCAGTGGCCCTGGATCAGGGGGTGCCCACCCGGAAGAGTGATTCCGCAACAGTAAGCTGTTATTCATAGCATGTCAATATTTGACCTTATTTACACGGTAAGAGCGGGCGCACCCGGATCGTTCCACGGACCCGTCTGCGGAGACGTTCTCGGGAGCCATAGCCGTGGCCGCCCACCGTAGGGGCCACACGAAACCACGGCAGGCTCGCGCGACCTGCGGAAGAGACCGCGCTGCTTTAGGACTCTGCAGCGGTCCCCCACCTGAAAACTCCGCTGGTACGAAAATCTCGGCACCCCCGGATCCTGACTCATCCAGAAAACGTGATCCAGGGGGAACAGATGCAGCTTGCGGACAGAGTGGCGCTGGTCACCGGCGCCGGGTCGGGGATCGGCAAGGCCGCCGCGGTGCTCCTGGGAAAGGAGGGCGCCAGGGTCGCCGCCCTGAGCCGGACCCGCGAGGAGCTGGAGGAGACCGTCGCCGAGATCGAGCGGAACGGCGGCGAGGGGATGGTGATCACGGCCGACGTCTCCAGGCCGGAGGACATGGAGCGCGCCGTCCGCGAGATTGTGGACCGCTGGGGGCGGCTGGACATCGTCTTCGCCAACGCGGGGGTGAACGGCGTCTGGGCGCCGATCGAGGATCTGGACCCGGAGGAGTGGAGCAGGACGCTGGACATCAACCTCACCGGGACCTTCCTCACCATCAGGTACGCCGTCCCGCACCTCAAGAAGCGCGGTGGTTCGGTGATCGTCTGCGCCTCCATCAACGGAACCCGGGTGTTCAGCAACTCCGGGGCGTCGGCGTACGCCTCGTCCAAGGCCGGCCAGGTGGCGCTCACCAAGATGCTGGCGCTGGAGCTGGCCCGGGACCGGGTTCGCGTCAACGTGATCTGCCCCGGGGCGATCGACACGGAGATCGACGAGAACACCGAGCGGCGCGGCGTCGAGGACCTGGGGGTCCCCACCGAGTTCCCGGAGGGACCGCACCCGCTGGAGGGAAAGCCGGGGACCTCGCAGCAGGTGGCACGGCTGGTGCTGTTCCTGGCGTCCGATGCGTCCGACCACATCACCGGGACGGAGGTGTGGATCGACGGAGGCGAGTCTCTCCTCGGGCTGCGGGGCTGATGAAGATCACACTCCTTTCCGACGACCGGATCCGCCTGGAGGGGAGGGCGGGCCCGATGACCATCGAGGCCGACTCGGCCGACAAGCAGTACTCGCCGTACCACATGCTGGCGAGCGGGCTGGCCACCTGCACCTACGCCGTGCTGCAGTCGTGGGCCACCAACGCCAGGATCCCCGCCGACGACCTGGCCCTGGAGGTGGGGTGGAGCTTCGTGGAGGACCCGCACCGGGTGGGGCGGATGGAGCTGGACATCGACTGGCCCTCCCTCCCCGCGGAGCGGCGGGCGGCGGCGCAACGGGTGGCGGCGCTCTGCACCGTGAAGAAGACCTTCGAGAACCCGCCGGAGATCGTCACGGAGGTGAAGGGCGTATGAGCGCTACCACCTTCCCCGTGGTCCACTTCGTCTTCGGCGGGCAGCAGGGCACCTCGGCGGGGACGGGGCGCCCGTACACGGTGGTGTACGACGGCGCCTGCAGGGTGTGCAACCGCCTGGTTACGCTGCTGCGCAAGTGGGACCGGAAGGGGATGATCGAGGTCATCCCCTTCCAGAACACCACGGTGCTGGACCGCTTCCCCTGGATCCCCCCCCAGGCGTACTCCGAGGCCATGCAACTCGTAGGTCCGGGGGGGCAGACGTGGCAGGGGGCCTGGGCGATCGAGCAGCTCCTGGAGATCCTCCCCCGCGGCGGGCTGCTGGGGTGGGTGTTCAAGATCCCCTTCATGGGCCGGTTGATC
This sequence comes from Longimicrobiaceae bacterium, assembly GCA_036260145.1. Classification (GTDB taxonomy): domain Bacteria; phylum Gemmatimonadota; class Gemmatimonadetes; order Longimicrobiales; family Longimicrobiaceae; genus JAFAYN01. The sequence goes on from DATAAL010000542.1 coordinate 3,865, forward strand.
GACCGCTTCTACCGCTGGTTCGCGCGCAACCGCTATCATTTCGGGTGCGGGGAGCACTGCCAGCTCCGGCCGCAGCAGCTGGACTTCGGCGACTCGGAACCCTGACGCCGGGTTCCGCGGGGAGGTGACGGAGGGTGGCCGGACCCGGCCGCCGGATTCCCTGTTCCGGGGGGCGAGGATGGAGCAACGGTTCGAGTTCGAGGGGGCGGAGGTCCGGGCCCTGATCGAGGAGTCGCACGCCGCGAAGCAACGGCGGATGACGTGGGCGCAGCGCTGCGTGGCCGCGGGGATCGACCCCGACACCGACCCGAACGAGGTGGACTGGGAGGCGGTGGACGAGGGTCCGGAGACCGGCGCCCCGCCGGGGCTCTGGCTGTGCAATGACCGCGGCGTGTACCTGCGCAGCAACGCCGGCGAGGAGAGCGGGAAGGTGGCGTACGCCCGGGGCTACCGCGCCGAGGTGCAGGTCGGCGACGAGACCTTCTGCGAGTTCCTGGACGCGGCGCAGCTGGAGCGGGTGGGGCCGGGCGACACCCTGGTGGTCAGGCTCACGGAGAACAAGGTGCGGCTGTCGCTGCTGACTTCCGGCTGAACGGCTTCCCGTACCTGAGCATGGTGCTGGTTCA
>DATAAL010000543.1:0-5603 GCA_036260145.1 Longimicrobiaceae bacterium
GCGCGGCGGCGCGGATCGGTGCCCGTACCCTGCTCGTCACCCCGAATCTGGAGGGGATCGGCCAGATGAGCTGCAACCCCGCCATCGGGGGGGTAGCCAAGGGGACGGTGGTCCGCGAGGTGGACGCGCTGGGAGGGATCATGGCGCGTGCCACCGACCGCGCGCGGATCCAGTTCCGCATGCTGAACCGCTCCAAGGGTCCGGCGGTGTGGGCGCCCCGCGCGCAGTGCGACCGGGGGCTGTACCCGCGGGCCGCGCGCGCGCTGCTGGAGGAGCTCCCCGAGCTGCACTTCGTCCAGGGGATGGTGGGTTCCCTCCGCCTGGAGGGGGGTCGGGTGGCGGGGGTGCGCACCGAGGGCGGCACGGAGTTCCGCGCCCGCACGGTGGTGCTCACGGCGGGGACCTTCCTCCGCGGGCGGATCCATGTGGGACGCGCCGAGGGGGTCCCCGCCGGTCGCGCCGGCGACCCTCCCTCGGTGCGCCTGGCGGAGCAACTGGAGGCGCTGGGGCTGGAGGTGGCGCGCTTCAAGACCGGAACCCCCCCGCGGATCGACGGGCGCTCGGTGGACTTCTCGCGGCTGGAGGAGCAGCCCGGGGAGACCCCGGAGTACCGCCTCTCCGTCTGGGCCCGGGAGCCGCTCCTCCCCCAGCTCCCCTGCTGGATCACCTGGACCGGGGAGCCGCTGCGCGAGCTGGTGGGGCGGCACCTGCGGGACTCCGCTCTGTACGGGGGGGAGATCTCCGGGCGGGGACCGCGCTACTGCCCCTCCATCGAGGACAAGATTGTCAAGTTCCCGGACGCCCCGCGGCACCAGATCTTCCTGGAGCCGGAGGGGTTGGCCACCCGCGAGATGTACGTCAACGGGCTCTCCACCTCGCTCCCCGCCGAGGTGCAGCTCGGAATGCTGCATAGCATCCCCGGGCTGGAACGGGCGCGGATGACCAAGACCGGGTACGCCATCGAGTACGACTACTACCCCCCGCACCAGCTCCGCCCCACCCTGGAGTGCAAGGCACTGGACGGCCTCTTCCTGGCCGGACAGGTCAACGGAACCACCGGGTACGAGGAGGCCGCCGGGCAGGGCGTCGTGGCCGGGGCCAATGCCGCGCTGGCCGCGCTGGACCGGGATCCCCTGGTCCTGGAGCGCGACCAGGCGTTCATCGGGGTGCTGGTCGACGACCTGGTGACCCGAGGGACGGACGAGCCGTACCGGCTCTTCACCTCCCGCGCCGAGTTCCGCCTCTCCCTCCGCCAGGACAACGCCCTGGCCCGGCTGGGCCCCCTCGCGGAGCGCGCGGGGCTCCTCACTCCGGAGCAGCGGGAGACGCTGCACCGGCGGCGGGAGGAGGAGGAGCGGGTGCGCGCCTGGCTGGGGAGCAGCAGCGCCGCCCCCGCGCAGGTGAACGCCCTGCTGGAGGCGGCGGGCCAGTCCCCCCTCCGGGAACCCACCCGCCTGGCGGCGCTTCTGCGGCGCCCCGGGGTCCCGGCTGCGGCGCTCGCCGCCGCCGTGGGGAAGGAGCCGGAGGGCGACCCCTCGGCCTGGTACGAGGCGCTGGCGGCGGCGGAGATGGAGATCCGCTACGAGGGGTACCTCCTTCGCGAGCGCGAGCGCGCCGCGGCGCTGCAGCGGCAGGCCGGGTTCCCCCTCCCGGAGGACCTCCCCTATCCGGAGCTGGAGTCGCTCTCCTCCGAGGCGCGCCAGAAGCTGGAGCGGGTCCGCCCCGCCACGCTGGCGCAGGCCGCCCGGATCCCGGGGGTGAGCCCCAGCGACCTGCAGAACCTGATGATGGAGGTGCGGAAGCGGCGGGAGCCTCAGGAGACGGGGAGACGGGGGTAGAGGGTCTCCCGGCGCCCCGGCGTGTTCCACGTGGAACGCCGCTCCCGAACCCCCATCTGCACGGCGCCTCCCGCGCGCGTCGCTGGACCCTCCCCCGCGCGCCGGTTATATTTGGCGCTCCATCGCCCACCCCAACGCAGGAACGATCTTGTCGCGCATCATCGCCATCGCAAACCAGAAGGGCGGCGTGGGGAAGACCACCACGGCCATCAATCTGGGAGCGTGCCTCGCCGTCGCCGAGAAGAAGACGCTCGTCATCGACACCGATCCGCAGGGGAACGCCACCAGCGGGCTGGGGATCGTCAAGGACGACGTGGAGCGCTCGATGTACGACGTGCTGGTGGAGGGTGCCCCGCTGGACGAGGTGGTCCTCCCACAGGTCCACTTCCCCTACCTGGACGTCGCCCCCGCGACGCAGGACCTGGTAGGGGTGGAGGTGGAGCTGGTGGGGCGCGCCGCGCGCGAGAGCATCCTCCGGCAGGCGGTGGAGGCGATCCGGGACCGCTACGAGTACATCCTGATCGACTGCCCCCCCTCCCTGGGGCTCCTGACGCTGAACACCCTGACGGCCGCGGACTCGGTGCTGATCCCCATCCAGTGCGAGTTCTACGCGCTGGAGGGGCTCTCGCAGCTGCTGAACACCATCCGCATCGTGCAGAAGAGCCTCAACCCCCGGCTGCAGATCGAGGGGGTGCTCCTGACCATGTACGACGGCCGGCTCAACCTCTCCAAGCAGGTGGCCGACGAGGCCAAGGAGTACTTCGGGCCCAAGGTGTATCGCACCCTGGTCCCCCGCAACGTGCGGATCGCTGAGGCGCCCAGCTTCGGGAAGCCGATCGTGCTCTACGACATCCTCTCCGTGGGAGCCAAGAGCTACCTCTCGCTCGCCCGGGAGGTGATCGCCCGGAGCGGGGCGGTGCGGGGCGCGGAGCCGGTGGCGGTGGCCGCGGCGGGGGGGGAGTAGGCCGTGCCCGGGGCCAGGAAGCAGCCACGCCTGGGGAAGGGACTGGGGGCCCTCCTGGGGGAGTACCTCCCGGCGGAGGGGAGTGCCTCCGTGCGGGAGGGGATCCGGGTGGTCCCCACCGCCCGGATCGCCCCCAACCCGTTCCAGCCGCGCCGGGAGTTCGCCCCCGAGCAGCTGGCGGAGCTGGAGGCCTCCATCCGGGAGAGCGGGCTCCTCCAGCCGCTGGTGGTGCGCCCGCGGGGTGCCTCCACCCCCGAGGGGGCGGAGTGGGAGCTGGTGGCGGGGGAGCGGCGCTGGCGGGCGGTGCGGCGGCTGGGGTGGAGCGAGGTCCCGGTGATGGTCCGGGAGATCGACGACCGGGCGATGCTGGTGCTGGCCATCGTCGAGAACATCCAGCGCGCCGAGCTCTCGCCGCTGGAGGAGGCCGCGGGGTACCGCAGGCTGATCGACGACTTCGGCTATACCCAGCAGGAGGTGGCGGAGAGCGTCGGCAAGGACCGCTCCACCGTGGCCAACCTCCTCCGCCTCCTCCAGCTTCCCGCCTCGGTGCAGGGGCTGGTGAGCCGGGGGGAGCTCTCCATGGGGCACGCCCGCGCGCTGCTGGGGCTGGGGACGGAGCGGGATATGGCCGACCTGGCGCGCCAGGCGGTGCAGGAGGGGCTCTCGGTGCGTGCGGTGGAGGAGCGGGTGCGGGCGTGGCGCGCGTCCCCCGCCCCGCCGGCGGCGCGGGGACAAGCCGAGCGCCCGGCGGACCCGCACGTGCGGCACCTGGAGGAGGAGCTGCAGCGGACCCTGGGGACGGCGGTGCGGATCCGGGTGAGCGGGGGCCGGACGGGGCGGATCGAGATCCCGTTCTACAGCGCGGACGACTTCGACCGCGTCCTGGAGCTGCTGCTCGGGGCAGAGGCGGCGAACCGGTAGCCTCCATGCCCCGCGACGAGCGACGCATGACCTTCATCGTGGTGCCCCACGGTGGAGGAGACCTGAGCACCCGCTCCTTCGAGATCTCCTACCGCCGGCTGCGCCTCGCGGTGGTGGTCCTGCTGGCGGCGGCGCTGCTCTGGGGGGTGACGGTAGCCTCCTGGTTCTGGGTGGCCGCGCAGGCCGCCCAGGTCCCCCTCCTGCAGCAGGAGGTCGCGGAGCTGCGGCGGGACCGGGCCCGGGTGCAGCAGCTCGCGGTCACGCTCGCCCGGATGGAGCGCCAGTACGAGCAGGTGCGCACCCTGCTGGGGGCGGAGGCGCTGGAGGAGGCGAGGGCACGCCGCGCCGCCGCGGACTCCGCGGCCCAGGCCACCCCCGGAGACTCCGCCGAGGCGACGATCCCCTCCGCCTGGCCGCTGGCGGGGCGCGGCTTCGTGACGCGGGAGCACCTGGCCCGGGTGCGGGGGCGTCACCCGGGGATCGACATCGCCGTCCCGGTGGGGACGCACATCCGCGCCTCGGGCGCGGGGACGGTGGTGGAGGTGGGGGAGGACAGCGTCTACGGCAGGTTCGTGCGTATCCGCCACCGCGACGGGTACGAGACGATGTACGGGCACGCGTCGGAGATCCTGGTGGCGCCCGGGGCCCGGGTGGCGCAGGAGCAGACGATCGCGCTGAGTGGGAACACCGGGCTCTCCACCGCCCCGCACCTGCACTTTGAGGTCCGCAGGGACGGAGACCCGGTGGACCCGCGTACCCTGGTCCAGGCTCCCAGGTGACGAGCACATGTTCGGAAAGAAATCAGAGAGGGGCTCCGTGGCACGCGAACGGGTGAGCGCCGCCCTCGGGGTGGCGGCGGCGGACGGCGCGATCTCCATCATCGGGCAGGGGATGCGGATCGTGGGGGATGTAGTTACCGAGGGGACGGTGCGGATCGAAGGGCGGATCGAGGGGACGGTCCGCGCCGGGAAGGCGGTGGTCCTGGGGAAGGGGGGAGAGATCCTCGGCGACATCTTCACCCAGGACGCGGTGATCGGCGGGCGGGTGCAGGGGCGGGTGCTGGCCGAGAGCCGCCTGGAGCTGCAGAGCACCTCGGAGATCACCGGGGAGATCCGGGCCCGGGCGCAGCACCTCCAGCTCGACGAGGGGGCGCGCTTCAACGGCCAGATCCAGATGATCGAGGAGGAGGGGATGCAGGCGCTCCCCGCGGAGGCGGGGGGGGAGTAGGGGGAGCGTCCCCGACTTCTCCACACTCCGCAGAGCTCACATAAGCGCTTGGGTCCCAAGGGATTGCCACTTTTCCACAGGGCCCCCCGAAGGTTTTCCACGCGGGTTTTCCACGCGCGTGGAAGGCTCCCAACTCCGGATCTCCCATGCGGCTGGACGAGCTCTGCGCATATCTTGATGCCTACCTGCGGATCGGCGAGGTTCCGGACTACCCGGCTGCCCTGAACGGGCTGCAGGTGGAGAGCGGGAGGGAGGTCCGTCGGATCGCGGCAGCGGTGGACGCCGCGCAGTCCACCATCGCGGCGGCGGTGCGCGGGGGTGCCGACCTCCTCCTGGTGCACCACGGGCTCTTCTGGGATGGGAACCGCCCGGTGACCGGGCGCCGCTACCGCCGCCTCAAGGCGCTCCTGGACGCCGGGATCGCCGTGTACAGCGCCCACCTCCCACTGGACGTGCACCCCGAGGTGGGGAACAACACGGTGCTGGCGCGGGAGCTGGGGATCGAGCCGCGGGGGAGCTTCGGGGAGTACAAGGGGCACCCGCTGGGGGTGTGGGGGGAGCTGGAGCTCTCCCGGGAGGCGCTCTGCGCGCGGCTGGACGCGCTCCTGGGGGGCCGGGTGAAGATGGTGCCCGGAGGGCCCGAGCGGGTCCGC
>DATAAL010000544.1:0-2539 GCA_036260145.1 Longimicrobiaceae bacterium
GCCCTGCCCGCTGGCGATCCGGATCTTGTCTCGCTTCATCTATCGACTCAGGTGAGGTGCGGCGGAAGGACGAACGCCCCCAGGTGCGGGCCCGGGTTGTTGATGGAGGTGCGGAGCGCCTGCCGGAGGGCGGCGCGCGTCTCCTCGGGGCGGATGACGGCGTCCACGAAGGCGCGCGCGGCGGCGTACTTCGCGTCGAGCTGCTGGTCGTAGTCCGCGCGCACCTGCTCGATCTTCGCCTGGAGCTCGGCGTCGGGCTGCTTCCCCTGCTTCTTCAGCTCCTCCAGGCGCTCGCTGAAGAGCGCCATCACCGCCGAGTCCCCCTCCATCACCCCCATGCGCCCGGTGGGCCAGGAGAGGATGAAGTCGGGGTCGAACCCCTGCCCCGCCATCGCGTAGTAGCCCGCCCCCGAGGCGTGGTTCAGGGTGAGCACCAGCTTGGGGACGGTGGCGGTCGCCATCGCCTCCACGAAGCGCGCCCCCGCCCGGATGATCCCCGAGTGCTCCGCCTCCGTCCCGACCATGAAGCCGGAGACGTCCTGCAGGAAGAGGAGCGGGGTGCCGTGGCGGCTCATCGTCTCGATGAAGTACGCCACCTTCTCGGCGCTGTCGGCGTAGATGATCCCGCCGAACTTGGGGCGACCGCCGTGCGGGTCCTTCAGCATCCCCCGCGCGTTGGCGATGACCCCCACCGGGATCCCCTGGATGCGGGCGTTACCGCAGATCATCTCCGGCGCGTAGTCGGCCTGGAACTCGTCCAGCTCGCTGCCGTCCAGGATGCAGCGCAGCACCTCCCGCATCTCGTACGGCTGCCGGTGGTCGTCGGGGAGGATGGCGTACAGGTCGCGCTCCGGGCGCGCGGGGGGGACCGGGTCGGTGAGCGGGAGGGTGGTGCGCTCGCGCGGGAGCCCCTTCACCAGGTCGCGGATCTTGTCGATGCAGGCCCGGTCGTCGCGGGTGCGGTAGTGCGCGACTCCGGAGATGGCGTTGTGGGTGTAGGCGCCGCCGAGCGTCTCCGCGTCGGTGCTCTGCCCGGTGGCCCCCTTGACCAGGTTGGGGCCGCCCAGCCCCATGAAGGAGGTCCCCTCCACCATCAGGATCACGTCGGAGAGCGCGGGGAGGTACGCCCCCCCGGCGATGCACGGCCCCATCACCGCGGCGATCTGCGGCACCCGGAGGTAGCGCCGCATGATGGAGTTGTAGTAGAAGATGCGGCTGGCGCCGTACTGCCCGGGGAAGACGCCGCCCTGGTAGGGGAGGTTCACCCCGGCCGAGTCCACCAGGTAGACGATGGGGACGCGGCAGCGCATGGCGATCTCCTGCGCCCGGAGCATCTTGGTGATGGTCTCCGGCCACCAGGAGCCCGCCTTGACGGTGGCGTCGTTGGCGACCACCACCACCTCGCGCCCGGCCACCGTCCCGAACCCCGTCACCACGCCGGCCGCGGGGGCCTGTCCGTCGTACCGGTCGTGCGCGACGAGGAGCCCCACTTCCTGGAAACGGGTGCGCGGGTCCAGGAGGAGGGCGATCCGCTCGCGAGCCGTCAGCTTCCCGTCGGCGTGCTGCTTGTCGATGCGCTTGGGGCCGCCCCCCTGACGGAGCCTGGCTTCCAGCTCCTTCAGCTCGGCGACCAGCGTCTCCATCCTCCCCCCGGCTCTCGCGGCGGCGGGCTTCTCCTCCACGACCGGGGTCATTGCCGCGCCAGCTCGCGGTCGCGTCCGTGCTCCGCGAACCAGGAGCGGATGTACCCCACTGCCTCGCCGGTGGGGGTGCCGGGGCCGAAGAGCCGGCCGATCCCCTGCTTCCGGAGCGCCTCCATGTCCTCTTCGGGGATGATCCCCCCGCCGGTCAGGAGGATGTGGTCGGCACCCTCCTCGCGGAGGAGCTCCTGTACGCGGGGGAAGAGGGTCATGTGGGCGCCCGAGAGGATCGACATCGCCACCACGTCCACGTCCTCCTGGATGGCCGCGCTGACGATCATCTCCGGCGTCTGGTGCAGGCCGGTGTAGATCACCTCCATCCCCGCGTCGCGCAGGGCGGCGGCGATCACCTTGGCGCCGCGGTCGTGGCCGTCGAGTCCCGGCTTGGCGACCAGGACGCGGATCTTCCGTTCAGGCATCGTTTCGATGGATCGGGATGGGACCGGTTGCGCGTGCTCCCGCCCCCGGGCAGGAAACAGCTTAACTTACCAGGGCTTCCGAGGAGCGGCAAGCGAGGCGCCGGCTGTCTCCCGGGGCTCCGGGCGGGTATATTTCGACCCCGTCTTCACCCTCTCCGGAAGGGACCGACATGGTTCGTGAGACCGTCAGGCTGGGGAACCCGCTGCTGCGGGAGGTCAGCTCCCGCGTGGAGGACCCGCGCAGCGCCGAGACCGCGTCCGTCATCGCCGACCTGAGCGACACCCTGGCCCACTGGCGGGAGACCACCGGCTACGGCCGGGGGATGGCCGCTCCGCAGATCGGGGTGCTCCGGCGCATCGTCTTCATGAACGTGGACAGGGAGACGCCCTGGCCGCTGATCAACCCCGCGATCGTGGAGC
>DATAAL010000545.1:0-9273 GCA_036260145.1 Longimicrobiaceae bacterium
GGGCCGCTTTTCCATTAGGATCTGCCCGCCCGGACGAAACCGAGATCCGCGGATCTCAGGATCGCGAAGCACCCGCGCGGCGTTCAGCGCCAGCTCTGGGCACAGTACCAGATCGCCGGGTAGGTTGCCGGGAACGCCCAGAGGAAGGTGTTGAGACCCATCACCGCGGCCGCGCCGAGGTGGAATGAGGCTCCGAAGGCGAGCAGCGCCAGGGCAATGGGTTGAGGCGCGACGAGCGTGACGGGGAACAGAGCCTCGCCCACGATTACCGCCCAGGACGACGCCACAGCAAGCCTGGGGTGCTCCCTCAACATGCGGGATAGGGTACGTGCACCGTATGTCTGCGTTTCGAACACACCCACCAGCCCGGTTCCGTTCCTCCAGCGGGGACCCGCCAGCTTGGCGACTCCCGACGTGAAATAGCCGAGACATCCCTGCAGCGCTAAGAACCACAGCACCGCGGCAATGACGACGGGGCTGGTGAAGAGGTGGGCGAAACTGGCAGCTACGAACGTGATCAGCCCCAGCTGGTCAGCACCGTCGTTCCCGTAGGTGTTCCGCAGCATCAGCAGGAGGGATGTCAGCGCGACGGCACCGACCAGCACCCCGTGCGGCCGTGGGGAGGCAATTACCGCAGTAGCCGCCGCAGTTCGAAGCCCCACGATCCAGAGCACGGCGGGCGGACGAAACGCCACTTGCAGGACACGCGCGAGCGATCCATGGGTGAGCCAGCGTGCGCGGAGCTGCTCAGTGCTCCAGCTCAGCAGGCCCGCGTCGGCGAACAGGCCGGGCCGCGCCAGCATCTCCAGGCTCGATATCAGTACGGCGACCGCGCCGACGCGCTCAACCAGCGCCAGCGCCTCTGAGGGCGTGAGTTGCAGCACGGGAGTCTAGCGGCTCCAGGTCCGGGAGCGGAACGGCCTCATACAGCGGATGCGTGTCGGAGACGAACCGTGCGAAGGGTGCGCGATTCGAGAATTCCGCCGCTCCGATCAGTGCGAATTGCACCCCGACGGCATCGGTGCTCCGTGGAAGCGCCACCACGTAGTTCAGGAGTACCAAGTATGACACGGAAAGGCGTACGCCTGCATCGTCCGATCGCCTGGCCAGAGCGCTGGTGGCGTCCGAAATGGCCTTCTCGGCCCGACGATCGGGGTTCCAGACCAGGCGCCACGGTACCGGCCGCCACACGAATGCGTCGGTCCAGCCGGTGACGCGCCCGTCCACCAGTACATGGCGGTACACGATGTGACAGTCGGAACTCGCGGGGTTCGGCGCGAAGAAGCTGAACGAGGGGATCAGCCCCACGACGTCCCACCGGCGGATCCATGTGCTCCAGCGCCCCGGAAGCTGCGCGATTGCCGACGCAAGCAGCCATGCCGCGAGCACGGCGGCCACGACGGTGTCGACGGCGTTCACATCCCGGGGCCGGCGAGAGAGTCGCGCCGGATCTGCAGTAACACGGCTGCGGTAGCGACCGGTGGAAGCGCCCGTACCGTCGATTCACGCAGGTGCGGAACGAAGTCGCGCCCGCTCGCTGCACGCCGCTCTGCGCGCTCGGCTGCGACTTCGGCCATGGCCTCGGCGCGTGCGGCGGCTTGCTCCGCGCGCGCTTCCTGGGCGGCCTCCTGCTGGCGTCGGCGCTCTTCCTCCTGGCGAGCACGCTCCTGGTCGTTTTTTCCCAGCAGGGTTCCCGGGAGTGCTGCCCCTACGTGCAGGTCCAGCATCGATTCGGGCACCAGTTCCAGTGCCGCGCGCTCCGTGCGCGAGAGCGGAGGATCGTGCCGCAGCACTACTGCGGAGACCGTGCTCGATACGTTCTCGCCACGCAGCTCGAATCCACCATCCACCAGATCGCCGCCCGTATACGGCAGGATTACACGGACGACCCGACCGCCTCGAGGCACCGGAACGGCATCCGCGAGCAGCCTCCCCGCATAGTAAAGCGACACCGGGATCGAATCCTGGTCGTCGGCCCGATCCATCCCCTCCAGGTCGAAGTGCCTCTCGCCGCCGAGCCCGAGGGCGCGCTGGATCGCGAGCCACAGGCCCTGGAGCAGCCTGCGCGGTTTGCCGTCCCCGGCGCTCTCCCGTACCTCCGCGAGTTGCTTGGATCCGGCCGCCGCCAGGTAGACCACAATGGAGCCGCGCGGCGCGAGGGGCCGTGCGGACCGGGACGTATAGGGTAGTACCGGTAGCCTGGCCCCGGCGTGCCTCTCCGGAGACGAGCTTCCTGCAGGAGTGTGTTGTAGGGTTGCCATGACAATCCTCCCGAGAGCTGTGATGTGGCGAGATCACGCTGAACTAACGAGGAGGGAATGAGCCGCCGTGTCGCACGGGTGGGCGACCCACCCGTGGCAAGGTGCGTTGACCCGAAAAATTGCGCAAGAGTCACAGTGCCGCCTCTGGCAGGGTGAGGTGGCAACCGTCGTAGCGTCCACAATGTCCCGCTGTCCTGCCTGACTTTCACGGCGGCCGGAATCCTGCATCGGCGTGAACGTCCATTTCACACCGAGCGCGAGGATTCCATGTCGCTTTCTGCTGAGCGCGCCGCCGCAGCGTGGCCGCCCCGTTCCAGCGCCGACTTCCCCCTGGTCGGCCGCCTCCCCGCCTACGTCTTCGCCCAGATCAACGCCGAGAAGCGGGAGCGGATCGAGGCGGGGGAGGACGTGATCGACCTGGGGATGGGGAACCCGGACCTCAAGACCCCGGAGCACATCGTGAACGAGTTGGTGGAGCACGCCCGGGACGGGAAGCACCACCGCTACAGCGCGTCGCGTGGGATCTATGGGCTGCGGGAGGGGATCGCGGAGCACTATGCCCGCCGCTACGGCGTTGAGCTGGACCCCGAGACGGAGGCCGTGGTCACCATCGGGGCCAAGGAGGGGATCGCCCACCTGATGCTCGCCATCCTGGAGCGGGGCGACACCGTGCTGGTCCCCTCGCCGGCGTACCCCATCCACGCCTACTCGGTGATCTTCGCGGGGGGAAGTGTCCGTACCCTGCCGCTCCGCGGTGACGCCGCCGGGCGGGTGGACGAGGACGCGCTCCTCGCCTCGGTGGAGGAAGCGGTCCGGTCCGAGACGCCGGGCCCCAGGGCGCTGGTCCTCTCCTTCCCCAACAACCCCACCACGCTCACGGCCCGCCGCTCCCTGTTCGAGCGGGCGGTGGAGCTATGCGATCGCCAGCGGATGCTCCTGGTACACGACTTCGCCTACGCGGACTTCGGCTTCGACGAGGAGCCCCCCAGCCTCCTGCAGGTCCCGGGCGCGAAGGAGATCGGGGTGGAGTTCTTCTCCATGTCCAAGTCGTACTGCATGGCGGGGTGGCGAGTGGGGTTCTGCGTGGGGAGCGCCGCGATCGCCGGGGCGCTGACCAAGATCAAGAGCTACCTGGACTACGGCATCTTCCAGCCCATCCAGATCGCCGCGGCGCACGTGCTGCGGGCCGGACAGGAGTGCGTGGCCGAGACCTGCAAGACGTACCGGCAGAGGCGGGACGCGCTGATCGGTGCCCTCGCAGAGCACGGCTGGGAGATCCCGACGCCGGCGGCCACCATGTTCGTGTGGGCGGAGATCCCCGGACCGTTCCGGGCGATGGGGAGCGTGGAGTTCGCCGGGCTGCTCCTGCGGGAGGCGGGGGTGGTGGTCTCGCCGGGGGTGGGGTTCGGACCGGAGGGGGAGGAGCACGTCCGGTTCGCGCTGATCGAGACGGAGGACCGGCTCCGGGAGGCGGCCCGGCGCGTGGGCGGCGTGCTGGCGAGGGGGCGCTGAACGCGGTCAGAGCCACCTGCGGAGCCGGCGGGCGAAGCTGTCGCCGTCCTCGTCGGGCGCATAGGTCCGCGGGATCCGGAGAGGGTCCGTCCTGCGCCACACGGAGCCGGGCTGCGCCGTGCAGGCACAGGAAAATCCCGCCTCCTTCACCAGCTTCCTCGTCTCCGCGGTGTAGCGGCCGTGGGGGTACGCGAAGCTCTCCACCCGCCGGTCGAGGATCTCTTCCAGAAAAGCCCTTGCTCCGAAGATCTCGTCCCGCTGCACGGATGCGGGTACGCGGTCCAGCGCGGGATGCGTGACGCTGTGCGCTCCGATCTCCACGAGCGGAGTATCCGCCAGCGCCACCAGCTCGTCGGGGGAAAGCCCGCGGTGCTCGGGACGTGGCTCAGGACAGACATCGGACCACGCGTGGAGCTGTCCGAGGACGTCCGCTCTCTCGGCGGGGGTGAGCCGGTACAGGAGAGTGTAGAGCTGGTGGAAGAGCCGGTGGCGATCGCTGGGCGGGTTTTCGTGTGTCACCGCCCACTGCCGGTGGCGCCGGTGCTCCTCCTCCCCGAGGTTCGCCGCACCGTTCAGGTGCCAGGTCTGCGTCCTTCCACGGATCAGGAGCGAGAGCGTGTCGGGGAGCACCCCCGGCTGGAGAAGCATCCGCTCCAGCCTCCCCCACCACAGCTCCGGCCCGCCCACGTGCCCCGTGGTGACGAACACGGTGGCCGGGATCCCGTAGCGCTCCAGGATGGGCTTCGCGGTCTCGAAGCTGTCGGCGTAGCCGTCGTCGATGGTGACGACGATCGCCCGATCGGGGACGCGGCCGCCGGCGAGCGTCCGGGCGAGCTCCGTCAGGTGGATCGGTCGGCCCGACCGGCGCAGGACCTCCAGCTGCTCGGCGAAGTGCGTGGGGGTGATGTTCACTCCGAACGTGTCCGAGGGCGCGTCCACCACGCGGTGGTACATCACCACCAGCGCCCGCCGGGCGCCCACGGCCCGCAGGACCGCCTCCGTCGCGATTCTCGGGTAGACGAACCGGAGCCGGTGGACGACGCGATAGAGAGGCATCTTCACCCCGGCCGGCCCGGCTTCACGACCCGGACGGTGATTAGGAACTCGTAGTCGGGGTCGTGATGGTCCAGCTCCGCGCGGCGCAGCTCCTGGACCGCGAGCCCGAAGAGGAACGCGGAGGCGACCAGGACGTTGCCGTGCGCTTCGACCTCCACCTGCGCTCCCGGAAAGGTCTCCTCGAAGCAGCGCCGGGCGGAGAGTGAGGTGAAGCTCCAGTACTGCCCCCAGGAGTCCATGTCGGGACGGCTGATCTGCGTGATCCCCGGGAAGGTGGCGAACACGGTCCCTCCCGGCGCGAGGATGCGGTGCAGGGTGGAGAGCGCGGCCCGGAAGTCGTAGATCAGGTGCAGCGTCTGGGTAAAGACGATGCAGTCGAAGGCGTCCGACGGAAGGTGGTCGGCGCGGGAGAGGTCGGCCACCAGCGTGGCCTCGGGATTCCCTTCCACCGCATGGAGCACCTCGCTCCGGGTGACCCGGTCGCCTCCGAACCTGCGGGTGTAGTAGGAGTCGCCGATCTCTAGGACGCGCCCGCGGATGCTCCCCGCGTGGCGCTCCAGGAACCCCTCTATGTAGTAACGATCGATGGGAAGACCCCGGCGCCCGCCGTACATCCGGTCCAGGGGGGTCAGGCGCCGCAGGCTCCCGAACCGCACCAGCCCTCGGGGTGGGGCGGGCTCGTCGCCGTGGAGCCGGGCCTGGACCCACCGGCCCTGTGCTCCGAGCCAGTTGGCGACCGTGGGCGGAAGGAGCCGCCGCGCGATGCGCTTCGCCAGACCCTCCATCTCGGCTCCCTTCACGACAGTGTGCGATCGGGTTCACCGAAGATAATGTTCGTCTGTTTCTGCTACAAGGTTGTGTCGCAGAAGGGTCGAGACGGAGGGAGCGAGCGGGGTGGAGCCTACCTCCCCAGCCACATCCCCATGGCGAACCCGGCCCCCGCCGCCAGGAGCGACACGGCGGCCATGGTTCCCCACCAGCGCCAGTCTACGCTGGGGCGTTTAAGCATACGTGGCAGCCATGCGGTGGTCGCGGGTCAACCGGTGCCTCCTCGCGGGGACGGTTCGCTGTACGGTCACCGGCCGGTGAACTCTGCTGGGCGCTTCTCCAGGAAGGCGGCCACGCCCTCCCGTTTGTCCTCGCTCCCGAAGCAGGTGACGAAAAGCTCGGTCTCGTAGGCGAGCCCTGCGGCGAGCGGCATCTCGGCCGCGGCGCGGACCGCCGCCTTCGCCATGCGCAGCGCCACGGGCGACTTCGCCGTCATCCCACGGGCGAGCTCCATCGTTCTCGCCCGGAGCTCCGCGGCGGGGTGCACCCGCTCCACCAGCCCGATCCGCAGCGCTTCCGCGGCGTCGATGATCTCGCCGGACAGGATCAGACGCATGGCCTGTCCGGTGCCGATGATGCGCGGGAGACGCTGGGTCCCGCCGCCGCCGGGGATGATCCCCAGGTTGATCTCCGGCTGGCCGAGCTTCGCCGTGTCGGCCGCGACCCGCACGTCGCACGCCAGCGCCAGCTCGCACCCGCCGCCCAGGCAGAAGCCGTTGATCATGGCGATGGTGGGCTTCGGGAAGGCGGCGATCTCGTCGAACACCCGGCGCCCGGTCATGGCCTCGCGCTGCTCCAGCGGGGTGCGCTCGGCGAACTCCGCGATGTCGGCCCCCGCGACGAAGGCCTTCTCCCCTGCGCCGGTGAACACCACCACGCGCACCGAGTCGTCGCCGCGCAGGGCGTCCAGCGCCGCGATGATCTCCGCGCGTACCCGCGAGTTCAGGGCGTTGCGCTTCTCCGCCCGGTCCACGGTGAGGACGGCGACGGCAGCCTCCACCTCCACCCGGATGGTCTCGTAGCTCACTTCTCGTCCTCCCACAGGTAGAACCCCTCGCCGGACTTCTTCCCCAGCTTCCCCTCGGACACCATCCGGCGCAGGATCTCCGGCGGTCGGTACTGCTCCCCGCCCAGCTCGGCGTGAAGGTACTCCGCGATCCCCAGCCGCACGTCCAGCCCCACCAGGTCGGTCAGCTTCAGCGGCCCCATGGGGTGGTTGTAGCCCAGCTCCATCGCCCGGTCGATGTCCTCCGGGGAGGCGACGCCCTGCTCGACCATCCGCATGGCCTCCAGCCCCAGCACCACGCCCAGCCGCGACGAGGCGAATCCCGGGGTGTCCGTCACCACGATCGGCTCCTTGCCGATGCGCCGCGCGAAGCCGAGGGCCGCGTCCACCACCTCCTGCGAGGTGGCCCGGCCGCGCACCACCTCCAGGAGCCGCATGATGTGCACCGGGTTGAAGAAGTGGAGCCCCACCACCCGCTCCGGCCTCCGGGTGGCCTCCGCGATCCGCGACACGCTCAGCGACGAGGTGTTGGTCCCCAGGACGGCGTGCGAGGGGGCGTGCCGGTCCACGTCGCCGAAGATCTGGAGCTTGATCTCGATGCGCTCCGGGACCGCCTCGATCACCAGGTCGGCGTCGTTGACGGCGTCGCGCAGGTCGGCGGCCTTGTGCAGGTTGGCGATGGCGATGCCGCGCACTTCCGGAGCCACCTTGCCGCGCTCCACCCCCTTGCCGAGGTTGCCGGTGATCTTCGCGATGGCGGCGTCCACCTGGCCCGGCTGGGGGTCGTACAGGCTCACGCCGAAGCCGGCCATGGCGCACACCTGGGCGATCCCATGCCCCATGGTCCCGGCGCCGAGGACGCCGACGCGGTTGATCGTCTGGTCGTCTGCCACTGGATTCCGCGTGTGAGGTGAGGCGATGTCCATATGCGAGCGCGGCAAAATTACGCGGACCTTCCCTCGCGCGCCATGATCCGCCGCCCCCGACACCAGGTCATCCGTCTCCGCCGCCCGCGCGTTTACGGCGGCATGAAGGGTTCCGATGGGACACACGAGGGCGTTGACGGCGCGCATCTGACGACTATACTGCCGAGTGCTTTCAGTGCCGTTCCTTTCCAGGGCCGAGCAAGCCTACCCGCCTCCGGCACTGCGCCGAGCCGGTCTCTCCACGAAGGCCAACCGGGCCGGGGCGGCTACGCCCTTCCTCCCCATCCCCCGCGCTGCGAGCGCGGGCCGTCCCGTCGTCCAGGCGCGGGCGCGCGCCGTACACCGTGGTTCCCCTGCCGTGGACGGTGCGCATCGGTCCGTCCGCGGCACCCGATCCATGATCCACCACGGGAGATCATCATGGCCAGCTACGTCATCGTGGGCGCAGGACCCGCCGGGCTGTACACCGCGTACCGGCTGCTGACGGGCGGCACCCTGCAACAGGGAGACACGGTGCAGCTGTACGAGTGGAGTGAGCGGCCGGGCGGGCGCATCTACACTTACACCTTCCCCGACAGCATCGCGACGGACGGGCTGTACGTGGAGGTGGGGGGGATGCGCTTCGCCATCGACGGGACCCACTTCCCCGGCAACATGCCCGGGGTGACGGAGGGGCACGTCCTCCTCCAGAACCTGATCTACAACCTGGGGCTGGCGAACAAGGTGGTGCCGTTCATCGAGTCGCCCCAGCGCATGTACTACCTGCGCGGCGTGAGCATCTACGAGGACCAGATCACGTCGCTCGGCCTGCTGCCGTACAACTTCAGCAGCCAGTTCGCCTCGTTCATCCAGAGCGTGCCGAAGCCGTACACGGCGGACAGTATCCTGGGCCAGATCGCGACGGAGTTCGCGCCCGGCCTGGGCACCACCAACGCCGACCGCACCGCCTGGTGCGAGTACTTCGCCAACGGCACCGTGCCCCAGCAGTACGGCACCACGAGCTTCCCCGCCGGCACCAACATCTCGACCATCGGCTACTGGAACCTGCTGTACGACCAGTTCGGCGACGAAGGGTTCGACTACTCGGCCGACGGCACCGGGTACACGTCCAACGTGATCAACTGGAACTCGGCCGACGCCATGCAGGCCAACAACGACTACGGCTCGGGCGTCACCTACGTGCGCATGGACGGCGGCTACGGCATCATCTTCGAGGAGCTCGCCGCCCAGGTCGCCGTCCTGATGCGCGGCTATCCGGGCTCGGGCATCTCCTACGGGATGCAGCTGACCACGCTGGCGGAGTCGGCCACCGACGACACCACCCTCTGCTACTTCAACGGCAATACCGCGAATCCCGTCGTCGCCGACCAGCTCTTCCTGGCCATGCCGCGGCGCTCGCTGGAGCTGGTGGCCGGCGGGTGCGCGGCGAACTACCCGCTGAACCTCGACCAGGTGCGGTATTACCTGGAGTCGTCCATCGACCAACCGGCCATCAAGGCGGTGATGGTGTTCGACCGCGCGTGGTGGACCAGCCCCGCGTGCAAGTATCCGCCGCAGCTCACGCCGTCCGGTGCGCAGGGGGTCGGCGGCCCCACCATCACGGACCTACCCCTGCGCCAGATCTACTACTTCGCCAACAACATCCCCGGCGGGCCGGGCACTACCGGAGGCCCCTACGTGCTGC
>DATAAL010000546.1:0-8741 GCA_036260145.1 Longimicrobiaceae bacterium
GGGGTGAGCGGGGGCGAGCCCCGCTTCATCCCAGGACTGGTGCGCGCGGCCGTCGCCGCGGGCGCGGACGCCCTCTTCCTGGAGACGCACCCCGACCCGGCGAGTGCCCCGTCCGACTCCACCAACATGCTCCCCCTGCACCGGCTTCGGCCGCTGCTGGAGGAGGTGCTCGCCATCCGCGCGGTGCTCGCGGGGGGAGAGGGATCGCGTGTCTGAGGCGGCGCGCGCCATCCCCCGGGAGCTGGCCAGACGGGTGCGCCTGGTGGTCTTCGATGTCGACGGGGTGATGACGGACGGGGGGATCTACCTGGGGGCCACGGACTCCGGCGAGCGGATCGAGATGAAGCGCTTCGAGATCCAGGACGGTCTGGGGATCCGCCTGATGCAGGAGGCGGGGATCGTCTGCGCCATCGTCACCGGGCGCGAGTCGCACGCGGTGCGCCTCCGCGCCGAGGAGCTGGGGATCGTGGAGTGCCACCAGGACCGCACCGCAGCCAAGCTCCGCATCGTGGAGGAGCTGCTGGAGCGGACCGGCGTCTCCTGGGAGGAGACCGCCTTCCTGGGCGACGACCTCCCGGACCTGGCCATCCTGCGCCGCGTAGGGCTTCCCGCCGTGGTGGGGAACGCCACCCCCGAGGCCCGGAGCAGCGCCCTCTGGCACGGGCGCCTGCAGGGAGGGTACGGCGCGGTCCGGGAGTTCGCGGAGGCGCTCCTGGGAGCCCGCGGGGAGTGGGCGGAGCGCGTGGAAGCCTACGTCCGCGACCGGGAGGTGGGGTTATGAGCGCCACCGTCCTCGGCGCAGACCGTCCCTCGGCCGAAGAGAGCGGTGCGGCGCTCCCCGTCCCCGAGATGCTGGAGCGCGCCCGCAGCGTGATCCGCATGGAGGCGGAAGCGGTGGCCGCGCTCGAGTCGCGGGTCGGGGAGGAGTTCGCGGGGGCGGTGGAGGCGATCCTCCGGTCGCCGGGGCGGGTGATCGTCTCGGGAATCGGCAAGTCCGGGATCGTGGGGCGCAAGATCGCCGCGACCCTCACCTCCACCGGGACGCAGGCGGTCTTCCTCCACCCCGTCGAGGCGCTCCACGGCGACCTGGGGATCGTCGGTTCGGCGGACGTGGCGATCCTGCTCTCCAAGAGCGGGGAATCCGAGGAGCTGCGCGGGCTCCTGGAGTACCTGAGCCGGACCGGGGTCCGGGTGATCGCCATGACGGGGCGGACCGACTCGTCGCTCGCCCGGCACTCCGAGTTCGTGCTGGACTGCTCGGTGGCGGAGGAGGCGTGCCCGCACGACCTGGCGCCCACCTGCTCCACCACCGCGGCGCTGGCGATGGGAGACGCGCTGGCCGTGGCCCTCCTGCTGCGGCGGGGCTTCGGGCGGGAAGACTTCGCCCGCCTGCACCCCGGCGGCGCGCTGGGACGGCGCCTCCTCCTGAGGGTGCGCGACGTCATGGTCACCCGGGACCTCCCCCTCCTGCCACCCACCGCCAACATGCGGGAGTGCACCGTCCTCCTGGCCGAGAAGCGCGGCACGGTGGCGGTGGTGGACGGAGACGGGATCCTCCTGGGCGTGGTCACCTCGGGCGACCTGACGCGCCTGATGGAGCGGGAGGAACACTTCTTCGGGATCGTCGTATCTGATGTGATGACAATACATCCCAGGACCGCCGAGCCGGACCAGCTTGCCGCCTCCGCGGTGGGGGTGATGGAGCGTGCCGGCGTGATGGCGCTCCCGGTCCTCGCGGAGGACCGGCGCGTGGTCGGGATGGTCCACCTTCACGACCTGATGCGGGCCGGAGCCGTCTGATGGCACCCATGCACCTTCGTCTCCTCGCTGCGGGCTTCCTCCTCCTCGCCGCGTGCGCGGAGGAGACCAGCGTCCCCACGCAGCAGGACCCGCTGGCGCAGCTCAACGTGGACCAGGTCATCTACGGCCTGGAGCACGTCATGACCACCAGGGGCGTCCGCAAGGCGATCCTTCACGGGGATACCGCGTATTTCCGTGACGCCGACTCGCGCGTGGACCTCAAGGGCGTGAAGCTGGACTTCTTCAACGAGACCACCGGGGCCACGACAGGGACGCTGACCTCGCGCACCGGGGAGTACGACATGCGGACCGGGGCGATGACCGCCCGGGGGAACGCGGTGCTCACCCTGCAGGGGCCCTCCGGGACCCGTACCATCTCCTCCGAGGAGCTGAACTACGACGTCCAGGGGGACCGCATCTGGAGCGACAAGCCGACCGTGATGCGCGAGGGGGGGAGGGAGGTGCGCGGGACCAGCTTCCAGTCGGACACCAAGTTCCAGAACGTGACCGTGCAGACGCCGAGGGCCACCGGACCGGGTCCCGGCGGAAGCGGCGGGGGGATCCGCTTCTGATGACGAAGAGGTGGGTCGCCGCCGCGGCGGTTGCCGTCTGCCTTCTCCCTCCCGGGCGGGGCGAGGCGCAGGCCAATACCTGCTCGTTGGTGGGCGGCAACGTCGGCACCTATCAGGCGGGCGCCGCGTTCATCAGCGTCTCCGGAAGCTTCGAGGTGATCTGCACCGGCGGAACCACGATCCGGGCGGACAGCGCCGCGGTGTACCAGGCGTCGAACGAGGTGCATCTCTTCCGGAACGTGAACTACCGGGACCCCACCCGGAGCCTCACCTCCGAGTACGCCACCTACTCCTCCGCTACGGGGAGGCTGTACGCCACCGGAAACGTGGTCTTCACGGACGTCACCCGCGGCTCCACGCTCCGAGGACCGGAGCTGGAGTACTACCGGGCCATGGAGGGGCGCCCGCAGGCACAGGTGATCGCCGGGCAGCGCCCGCACCTCACCGTGGTGCCCACCGGGAGCGGGGCGAACCGGGAGCCCCTGGAGATCGACGGCGACCGCGTCACCAGCGTCGGAGAGAACTTCTTCTCCGCCTCGGGGAACGTCGTGCTCCGCCGGAGCGACCTGAACGCCACCGCCTCCGAGGTGGTCCACGACGCGCAGCAGCAGACGCTCCAGCTCCGCGGGAACGCCCGGATTCGCGGCGAGCGCTTCGACCTCTCCGGGGAGACGGTGGACGCCACCCTCCCCGCGAACCGCCTGGACCGGGTGGTCGCACGGCGGAACGCCGAGCTGGTGAGCGAGAAGCTGCGGGTGGACGGTCCCGAGATCCACCTCTTCTTCAACGACGACCTGCTGCAGCGCATGGTGAGCCGCAGGGACCCGGCTCCCGGCTCGGACGCGGAGCGGCCCCTGGTGACCGCCACGGGGCTCCGGATGGAGGCCGACTCGCTGGAGGCCATCCTCCCCCAGCAGCAGCTGGAGCGGGTCGTCGCCATCGGTGGGGCGGTGGGGGAGACGGTGGACACCACGGGTCAATCGCGTCCCTCCGACCCCCGTGCCCGCATCGCGCGAGGGGAGCGTCCTGCCGCCGGCACCACGCTGGTGCGCGACCGGGACTGGGTGATGGGAGACACCATCACCGGCTTCTTCGCCCCCGCGGACACCGCTCGCGCGCCGGCGCGCACCGCTGCGAACCGCACGACCGCCAGGGACACGACGCGCTCCCCGGAGGAGGAGGTGGAGCTGAAGCGGTTGGTCGCCAGGGGCTCGGCGCGCTCCTTCTACCGGGTGCAGGAGGAGGGGAAGCCCGCCAGCGCGCGCCCGGCGCTCAACTACCTGGTGGGGCAGGAGATCGAGATCACGCTGGAGGACGGCGAGGTGGACGTCGCGTACGTGAAGGGGCTCCAGCGGGGAGTGTACCTGGACCCGGACGCGCCCGCCGCGAGTCCTCCCGCAGTCCGGGGCACGGGCACGGAGGCGGCTCCCGGATCCGGCACCCCCGCGAGCCGGCCGGCCGGCACACCCGCCGCACGACAGGGAACACTGCCCCTCCCCGGCACCGGTCAGCCCCCGCGCCGCCCGCAGCCCGCGGAGAAGCGCCCTTGATCCCGGACGGGAGGGTGGGGGCGGTGGTCCGGGAGACCGGACCGGGGGAGGTCGCCTCGTTGCTGGTGCTCCGCGCGCTGATCGATCGGGCCGACCCCAGGGGAGTGGTCACGCGGGAAGAGCTGACGGAGGAGCTCCGGAAGCGGTACGGGTCCGCGGACGGCCTCCTCGCATTCGATTTCGAGAGCTCCGCCCTCCCCCGCCTCACCGCGGAGGGGATCATAGAGCACCCCGCGCCGCCGGAGGGAGACGGCGGGCACGCGGCGCCCCGGTGGGTCGAGATCCGCCTGACCCCGCGGATCCACCGCGAGCTGCTCGAAGCGGAGATCGATGGTGGCCTACAGGACCTGATCGAATACATGGACCAGACCATCCAGGGGCTCCTGGACACACACGCACCCCCGGCCGAGCCTGCGGTTCCCCGGGCGCCGGAGTCCCCCGGAGCCGACGGTGGGGTGCCGCGCGCCGGCCTGGCCACCCTCCGCGCGGAGGGGCTGGTCAAGGTGTACCGCAAGCGGCGGGTGGTGAACGAGGTGAACGTCCACGTCTCCCAGGGGGAGATCGTGGGGCTCCTCGGCCCCAACGGCGCCGGGAAGACCACCACCTTCTACATGATGGTGGGGCTGATCGCGCCGGACGCCGGGAAGGTGTACCTGGGGAGCGAGAATATCACCGGCGTCCCGATGTACCGGCGCGCCCGGCGCGGGATCGGGTACCTGGCGCAGGAGCCCTCCGTCTTCCGCCGGCTGACGGTGGAGGAGAACATCCTGGCCGTCCTGCAGATGATGGGGCTCCCGCGCGCCGAGCAGCGCCGCCGGCTGGAGGAGCTGCTGGACGAGCTGCACATCAAGCACCTGCGGACGACCAAGGCGTACGCCCTCTCGGGCGGGGAGCGGCGGCGCCTGGAGATCACCCGCGCGCTGGTAGGCCTCCCCAAGTTCATGCTCCTGGACGAGCCGTTCGCCGGTGTGGACCCCATCGCGGTCCACGACATCCAGCAGATCGTCTCCGACCTGCGCCGCCGTGGGATCGGAGTGCTGATCAGCGACCACAACGTGGAGCAAACGCTGGACATCGTAGACCGCGCCTATATCATGTACGATGGGCGCGTTAGGGTTTCCGGGACGGTGTCGGAGCTGGTCTGGAACGCCGAGGTTGCGGAGATCTACCTCGGTCCGACGCTGACCGCACGAATGAGAGAGAGATATCCCATTCCCGAAAAGGACCAGGGCGAATGAAGACCGGCCTCTACCAGGGAACTGCGCTCAAGCAGGAGATGAAGATCAATCCTCGCCTCTACCAGGCGATGGATCTCCTGTACATGCCGCTCCTCGACCTCCAGGCCCACCTCAAGCAGGAGCTCCTCAACAACCCTTTCCTCGAGATGGCCGAAGGGGAGATGGAGGAGCCGGAGGTCACGGAGAAGGAGGAGAAGGAGGACGAGGACGAGATCGACTGGGAAGAGATCCTCCTCAACGGCTTCGAGACCGGCGGCCGCCGCGAGGAGTACGAGGACCGGGAGTACTACGAACCCGTCTCGGTGGCGGCCCGCGACCTCGGCGACCACCTCCACGACCAGCTCACCCTCCTCCGCCTCTCCCCGCGCGAGCTCCTCCTGGGGGAGGAGATCATCGGGAACATCGGCGACGAGGGGTACCTGGTGTGCTCGCTGGACGAGGTGGTGCGGTCGCTCAACCTCTTCCTGGCCGAGAGCGGCGACGAGTGGGCCGACACCGCGGACGAGCGCCGCCCGTTCACGCTGGACGAAGCAGAGCGGATGCTCAAGATCATCCAGAGCTTCGATCCGCCGGGGATCGGCGCGCGGGACCTGCGCGAGTGCATCCTCCTCCAGCTCCGCGACAGCGCCTTCCAGGAGCTCGCGCACCGGAACGGCGGGGCCGAACCCGACGACGAGGAGGTCCGCGCCCTCCTCGCGGAGACCCTCGCCTACCGGATCGTCGACGGCTACTTCGACCAGCTCATCAACCACCGCTGGTCGGAGATCTCCAAGGAGCTCTCCATCACCCCCCGCGACGTGCAGGACGCCGCGGACGAGGTGGCAAAGCTCGACCCAAAGCCCGGGCTCAAGTACTCCAACCACGGGGACAACTACATCGTCCCCGACCTGATCGTGGAGAAGATCGACGGGGATTACCTGGTCTTCCTCAACGACACCAGCCTCCCGCGCCTCAAGCTCTCGCGCACCTACCGCGACATCGCCAAGGACAAGAAGAAGTTCGTCGGCGAGAACAAGGAATTCATCTCCAACAAGCTGAACTCCGCCAACTGGATGATCCAGGCCATCGAGCAGCGCCGCCAGACGATGCTCAAGGTGATGAACTTTATCGTCGACCGGCAGCGCGACTTCTTCGAGCGCGGAGTGCAGTACCTCAAGCCGCTGACGCTGCGCGAG
The DNA here is from genome assembly GCA_036260145.1 of Longimicrobiaceae bacterium. Classification (GTDB taxonomy): domain Bacteria; phylum Gemmatimonadota; class Gemmatimonadetes; order Longimicrobiales; family Longimicrobiaceae; genus JAFAYN01. The sequence goes on from DATAAL010000546.1 coordinate 6,336, forward strand.
GTGGCCGAGGTGATCGACATGCACGAGTCCACCGTCTCGCGCGTCACCAACGAGAAGTTCGTGCAGACGCCGCGGGGCGTATTCCCGCTCAAGTTCTTCTTCTCGTCGGGCCTCTCCACCACCTCGGGCGAGGACGTATCCGCGCGCGGGATCAAGGCGCAGATCGAAAAGCTGGTCTCCGAGGAGGACCCGGCGCACCCGCTGACTGACCAGGCAATCGTCAACATCCTCAAGGAGGAGGGGATCCAGATCGCGCGCCGCACGGTCGCCAAGTACCGCGACCAGCTCGGGATCCTCTCCGCGCGCATGCGGAAACGGGTGTGAGCACCGCCGTCGCCCCCCAGCCGGCTCCGGGCGGGGGCCCCGTCGACGCCGCGGCGCCTCCCGTCGTCCCGGAGGCGCTGCGGCGCAACTTCGCCGTCCTGATCCCCGCCTACGACGAGGTCGAGAACGTCCCGGCCCTCTTCGCCGAGCTGCGCGCCACCTTCGCGCGGCACGGCCTGGCCGGGGAGATCATCCTGGTGGACGACGGCTCCCGCGACGGGACGTACGAGGCGGCGCTGCGGGAAGGGCGGGGGATGGAGCGGGTCAGGGTCCTCCGCCACCGCCGCAACCGCGGGAAGACGGAGGCGATGGTCACCGGCGCGGAGGCGGCGGAGAGCGATTACCTGGTCCTCTTCGACGCCGACCTGCAGCACTCGCCCGAGGAGATCCCGCGCTTCCTGGCGAAGCTCGCCGAGGGGTGGGACATCGTCACCGGACGCAAGGTGGGGGCGTACGAGAAGCGCGCGGTCAGCTCGGTGTACAACCGGCTCTCGCAGAGCCTGTTCAGCGTCCCGGTCCGCGACCTCAACTCCATGAAGGCGTTCCGGACGGAGATCCTCCATGAGGTTCCGCTCCGGCACGACTGGCACCGGTTCTTCGTGGTGCTGGCCCACGCGCAGGGGTACAGCGTCACCGAGATCGAGATCGATCTCTACCCGCGGCGCGCGGGGGTGGCGAAATACTCGGGGCGGCGGCGGGTGCTGGTGGGGGTGGGGGACCTGCTGGTGGTGTGGTTCTACCTGAAGTTCAGCGAGAAGCCGATGCAGTTCTTCGGCGGCTCGGGGCTCGTGCTCATCGCCCTCGGGTTGTTCGTCGGGCTGGTGACCGTGGTGCTGCGCATCGGCGGATGGATGCCTCCCTTCGGCTTCCGTCCGCTCCTGACCCTGGTGGTGCTGCTGGAGACCGTGGGGTTCCTGCTGTTCGGCTTCGGCTTCATCGCCGAGCTGATCGCCACGCTGCGGGCGGAGGTGGACCAGCTGCGGCGTGGTGAACACTGATCTCCCCGGATCATCGCTCGGCCCTGCCGCTCGTCGATTCGATGGGCTTCTCGCCCCATTCGGCAAACCCCAGTCCCAACTCATTGAAGTGCATGTCCCAGATCATTGAAGTAACCGACTCTACCTTCGAGAGACTTGTCGTCCAGCGGGTGGACAAGCCCGTGCTCGTTGAGTTCTACGCTACCTGGTGCGGCCCCTGCCGGTTTGTTGCCTCCATGGTAGAGCGGCTCAGCCAAGAATTGGATGAGCGTCTGTCGGTTTTCCGGATGGATGCGGACAGAAACATCCTGACGGCGGTACGGTACAATATACGGTCCCTTCCCACCATGATCTTGTTCGATGGAGGTAAGCCGGAGAATACTCTCGTCGGTGCTGTCCCTTATCCGGCGCTATATTCCTCGGTAGAGCCTTTCGCATTCCGGGAAGAGCTTAAGCCCAGATCGGAGGAAGAGTACGTCGGATTGACGATCGTGGAGGACCAGATCCGTATCGTCTCGCTCCTCATGGATGGCACCTACCGGTTTATCGACGGAGCGAGCCAGTATCACAACATAATCTATGCGTACAGCCTCGAGGCTGCCGCGTTAAAGGCCGCCGTGGAGGAATTCGAGCACCTCGTGAACGATCCGAGGACGAAAGAGCAGGATGTACACGAATTCTTCGAGCGACATCCGGACTTCATCCTCAACGACGACTACAAGCAGGCCCATTCGAAAGTGGTGCTCGAGAGAGTGGATGGCGGACCCCTCATACCGGATTTCTTTCTCGAGCCATTCGGAAAGAACGCGCTGTGCGACCTGCTCGAGCTGAAGACACCCTCGGCCAGTGCGTACGTTCTCAAGAAGAACCGGATGAGGTTTTCCGCGGCCGTGTTCGAAGCGGCTGCCCAACTGCGGGAATATAGCCGCTACTTCGACGAGGGCTCCCACCGACAGCGCCTGCAGGAGCGCTATGGGCTCGAGGCGTACAAGCCGCGGATGTTCATCATCCTGGGGAGAACGGGCAAGGTCAATCCACTGGACCTGCGAAGCGCGGAGCTGGACCTCCCCGGTGTGACCTTGCGGTCCTTCGATGCGATTCTGGA
>DATAAL010000547.1:0-2678 GCA_036260145.1 Longimicrobiaceae bacterium
CGGCGGACGCGCGGATCGCGCGGGAGATCACCGCCCCCAGCACCTCCACGTTCCCCTTCTTCCACATCGTGTGGTGTGTACCCGGAACGCGCTCCAGCCGGAACGGAGCGCCCCCCGGCATGTCTCGCCAGCCGCGGTACGGGTCGCCCGTCACACCGTCGCTGCTGAAGAGGTGGACGGGGACCGGGAGCGGCCCGGGGACGAACTCCGCATGGCTGCGCTTGAGGAGGGCGATCCGGTTGTCCACCTGCTCGGCCCGGGCCACGGTGAGCGTTTCGGGAAGGAGCCCCCGCGCCTTGCACGTGGCGATGAAGGCCGGCAGGTCCAGGCCCTCGGTATCCTCCCACAGCGCCCGGAGCGACTCGGGCGTCGCCGGCGTCATGCCGCTGTCCCGGGCCAGCAGATCCAGCACCGAGAACTGCCGCGCCCGCGGCGAGTCCCGTTTCGGCAGGCCGACCGGGTGGTGGGTGTCCAGCAGCCCGACGAACTCCACCGCCCGTCCCGTCATGACCAGCCGTTCCGCCACCGCGTAGGCGAAGACCCCGCCCGCCGACCACCCCGCCACGCGATACGGCCCCTCCGGCTGCACCTCCGTCATCATCCGCACCAGCCGGGTCACCAGGTCGTCCAGGGAGCCGAGCTCGTCCGTGTCGTTGAGCGGCCCCGGCAGGGCGTAGACGGGGATCTCGACGTCCAGGTGCGGCCGGAGGATCTGCCCGTAGAAGACGATCCCCACCGCGTCGTGCGCCACGAACAGGGGGCGCTCGGAGCCGGTCTCCCTGACCGGGATAGCGTGGTTGGTGCCGAACCACGCGCCGGTCCCGGCCAGCCGCGCCGCGAGCTCGTAGAGCGTCGGGTGCGCGAACACGTCCTCCACCGTCGCCTCGGGGTTCAGCGCCTCGCGCACCCGGCTCACCAGCTGGACGGCGAGCAGGGAGTGGCCGCCCAGGTCGAAGAAGTGGTCGCGCCGGCCCACCCGCTCCACCCCCAGCAACTCGGCCCAGATCTCCGCCAGCACCCGCTCCGTCATGGTGCGCGGCGGCTCCTTGCCGCGGCCCACGTACGCCGCGCCGTCCGGCGCCGGGAGCGCCCCGCGGTCCAGCTTCCCGTTGCTCGTGAGCGGAAGCGCCTCCAGCCGCACATACGCTGCCGGCACCATGTACGCCGGCAGACAGGCGTCGAGGTGCGCCCTCAGCGCGTCGGCCGCGGCCTCGCCGACGACGTAGGCGACCAGCCGTTTCTTCCCCGGGGCGTCCTCCCGCGCCAGCACCACCGCCTGGCGCACCGCCGGATGCTCGCGGAGCCGCGCCTCGATCTCGCCCGGCTCGATGCGGAAGCCGCGAATCTTCACCTGGAAGTCGGTCCGCCCCAAGTACTCCAGCGTCCCGTCGGGGAGCCACCGGCACAGGTCGCCGGTGCGGTACATCCGCGCGCCGGGCTCGTTCGAGAAGGGATCGGGGACGAAGCGCTCCGCCGTCAGCGCAGGGCGCCCCAGGTACCCCCGCGCCACCCCGTCGCCCCCCGCGTACAGCTCGCCGGGAACGCCGATCGGGACCGGACGCAGCGCAGCGTCCAGCACGTACACCCGCGTGTTGGAGACGGGGCTCCCGATCGGCACCGGGCCCCCGCTCCACGCCTCGCCCACGGTGTGGCAGCAGGTGAAGGTGGTGTTCTCGGTGGGGCCGTACCCGTTGACCAGCCGGAGCGCGGGGAAGCGCGCGCGCACCCGGGCCACCGCGTCCACGGGAACGACGTCGCCGCCGGTCAGGAGCTGGCGCACGCCGGCCAGGTCCTCCAGCCGCTCCCGCGCCATCGCCTCGAAGAGCCCCGCGGTCAGCCAGAGGGTGGTGACCCCGTGCAGGGCGATCACCCGCCCCAGCTCCTCCAGCGACGGGGTCGTCTCCGGCACCGGCACCAGGCGGCCCCCGTTCAGGAGCGCGCCCCAGATCTCCAGCGTGGAGGCGTCGAACGAGACCGGCGCCGCCTGCAGGATCACCTCGTCCTCCCCCAGCTCCACGTAGTTCGCGCCGCGGACTAACCGGACCACGCTCCGCTGCTCCACCGCCACCCCCTTCGGGGTCCCCGTGCTCCCCGAGGTGTAGACCACGTAGGCGAGGTGGCGCGGCCCCGCCTCGAGCGCCGGGGCGTCGGCGCGCTCGGCGGCGATCTCCGCCCGCGCGCCGTCGATGCTCACCACCGGTAGCCCGGCGGGAACCAGGAGGGCGCCGCGCGCCCCCTCCTCCGTCACCAGCACCGCCACGTCGGCGTCGGCCAGCATGAAGGCCAGCCGCTCGGCCGGGTAGCGAGGGTCGAGGGGGACGTACGCGCCCCCCGCCTTCAGCGCCGCCAGCAGCGCCACTACCAGCTCGGGGCCGCGCTCCAGGCAGATCCCCACCCGCACCTCCGGGCCCACCCCATGTCGGCGAAGGTAGTGGGCGAGCTGGTTGGCGCGCTCGTTCAGCTCCGCGTAGCTCAGCGCCTCTCCTTCGTAGACGACCGCCACCGCCCCCGGCGTGCGCGTCGCCTGCACCTCGAACAGCTCGTGGATGCAACGCTCCGCCGGATACTCGGCTTCGGTCCGGTTCCACTCCTCCAGCACCAGCGCGCGCTCCGCCTCCCCGAGCAGCTCCAGCTGCGAGAGCCGCACGTCCGCGTCCGCGGTGACCTGCTCCAGCACC
>DATAAL010000548.1:0-15932 GCA_036260145.1 Longimicrobiaceae bacterium
GCGGCTTCGCCGGACCGCTGCAACCCGAAACCGCCGCGCCCGCGCCGGGGCGCCAGCAGCCGGAGGGAGCTGGTTGCTTCCTATTCGATGGTGTGCGAGCCGTCGGTCTCGCTCTCGGGGGTGCCGGGACGGCTCTTCCTCGTGTCCGAGATGGCCCACCAGAGGAGGACCACCCCGATCACGGTCCACACCACGGCGGTGACGCTGAATGCGGACAGGAGCCGCCCCACGCCGAGACCGAGGGCGATGCCGCCCAGCACCGCGACCACGACGCTGATCCAGGGAGAGCGGAGGAAGTCGCGCATCCTACCTCGCAGTGGCCCGCATGGCGCGCGCGCGGACCAGGTCGAAGGCCACGCGCCGCGCCACCTTGAAGGCAACGTAGACGAGGATCGCCCCCAGCGCCAGCAAGAAGATCATGAACACAGAGGCGAACCCGCCGGCCCAGGCCATCCCCGCCAGGTACACTACGGCCACCAGCGCCCCGAACGCGATGGCGGACAGAGTTGCCCGCCGGATCACCCCCCTCCGGCACTGCGCGCACCACCCCTCCTGATCGAGCTTCCCGTCCTCGATCTCCCGGCCGCAGTTGCGGCAGACGGGGGGCGTGCCGACCGTGGTCACAGGCGGCGGATGATGGCGTCGGTGAAGGAATCCGTGGTCCCCGCCCCGCCGAGGTCGGGGGTGAGCGAATCGGCCTCCCGGATGGTGGCCTCCAGGGCGCGCTCGATCCGCTGCGCCTGGTCGTACATCCCCAGGTGCCGGAGCATCATCACCCCCGCCAGCATCAGCGCCGAGGGGTTGGCAATGTTCTTCCCGGCGATGTCGGGGGCGGAGCCGTGCACCGCCTCGAAGATGGCGGCGTCTCTCCCGATGTTGGCACCCGGCGCCAGGCCGAGCCCCCCCACCAGCCCGGCGATCTGGTCGGAGAGGATGTCCCCGAACATGTTCTCGGTGACGATCACGTCGAAGCGGTACGGGTCCATCACCAGGAGCATGGCGGTGGCGTCGATGATCCGGTCCTCGAACTCCACCCGCCCCTCGTATTCCTTCGCCATCTCCCGCCCGATGTCCAGGAAGAGACCCTGGGTGTACTTCAGGATGTTGGCCTTGTGCGCCAGCGTCACCTTCTTCCGCCCGTGCGAGACGGCGTACTCGAAGGCGTAGCGGACGATCCGCTCCACCCCGAAGCGGGTGACGATCATCACCGACTCGGCGGCGGCGCGGGGGTCGCTCCCGATCCCTACGTAGTGCTCCACGCCGCTGTACAGCCCCTCGGTGTTCTCGCGGATCAGGACCAGGTCGATGTTCTCGTACCGCCCTCCAAGGACCAGGGTGCGTGCCGGGCGCACGTTGGCGTACAGGTCGAACTCCTTGCGGAGGGCGACGTTGATGGAGCGGAACCCGGTTCCCACCGGGGTGGTCAGCGGCCCCTTGAGGGAGACGCGGGTCTCCCGGATGGAGTCCAGCGTCTCCTCCGGGATCGGGGTGTTGTGGGCGTGCAGGGCAGCCATCCCGGCCTCCCTGCGGTCCCACTGGATGGAGGCCCCCGCGGCTTCGACCAGGCGCACGGTCGCGTCCGTGATGGAGGGGCCGATTCCGTCGCCGGGGATCAACGTGACTGTCTGGGCCATGAACCGGGCATCGAGAGGGTACGATCCGGCGCCGCGAAGGGGCGCTCCCGCCTGGACCGGTGCCGGCAAGGTGCGTTCCACGGCATGGGCGCTACGGCGTGGCGGGAACGAGCATGCGGGCCGCCAGCGCAGCCGCAGCGCTCGCCAGCGCGCGGGTGTCCGCCACGGCGGCAGGATCCCCCTCCGCCTCCCCCCACCACACCAGGTCGCCGCTGCGGGTGTCGATCAGCGCCGCGGAGAGCCGCACCCGCCCCATGTCGGCGCCGGCATGCCGCAGGAAGGCCACCGAACGCGGGAGGAGGGCGAGCCGCGCGTCGGTGAGGGCGGCGTAGCGCCGCAGCTCCCCGATCAGCGGCTCGACGGCCCGGCGCTCCCGGTGGTGCATCAGCGGGTCGGCGGGGAGGTTGCGCGGGTCCCCCGCGAAGCCGGGCGAACGCCGCAGCGCCCGCTCCAGCTCCTCCGGGGAGATCCAGGTGACGCGGGACTCCCGCTCCCCCAGCGCGAACAGGATCTCCGCTCCCACGCGTTGCTGCGCCTCCGCCGGGAGGCCCGAGGTGGCCTGCACGGGGAGGACGAGGATGCGCTGCCCGCCGACGCGGAGCGGCGGCGCGCTGGGTCCGAGCGGGGGGACAGCGGGCGCGGCGGCCGGTGCTGGCGCGGGAGCCGGCGAGGGCGATTCCGCGGTCCTGGGGGCGCAGGCGGCGAGGACGAGGAGCGCGAACGCGGCGACGATTCCGGGGCGGTGGGTGGCTCCCGCGCGGCGCCCCCACCCGGCTCGCAGGCTCGCCACCCTCCCCCAAGTTTGGGGGAGGGCGATGTCCAGGGTGGAGGTACCGTCCGAAGTGCCGGGTGGGGGGCCCCCTCCCCAACCCCTCACCCGCACGCAGGGGAGGGGTCCAGGTCGTGCGCTGTTCGCCGTTCCCGCAGTACCCCTCAAATTCTGTGCGGAGGGAGACTCGCAGCAGTATCGCGAGGCTCCCTCCGCGGGCGGGGAGCCCCGGGGCTGTTTCCGGGGCTCACCGCCCCCGCGGAAGAGACCGGCGGGGCAGTTTCCGCCGGTCTCTGTAGCGGTCCGCAAAAGCCCCCGAAGCACTCGCAACCAAACCATCAAACCAGGTGCCCCCCGTCCACCGGGATCACCGCCCCCGTGATGTGCCGCGCCAGCTCGGAGCAGAGGAACACCACCACGTTGGCCACGTCCTGGGGATCTCCCAGCCGCCCCAGCACCGCCCGCTCCCGGGCGTCGTCCAGGATCTCCGCCGGGACCGCGTTGGTGAGCCGGGTGGTCCGGATGTATCCCGGCGCCACCGCGTTCACGTTGACGTTGCTCGGCCCCAGCTCCAGCGCCGCGGAGCGCGTCAGCCCCATGAGCCCCGCCTTGGAGGCGCAGTAGTTGGCAAGCCCGAACTCGCTGCGGATGCCGTGGACCGAGGAGACGTTGACGATCTTGCCATCGTGCTGACGGCGGAAGTGCGGCGCGGTGGCGCGGATCATGTGGAACGCGCCGGTCAGGTTGGTGTCGAGCACCGACTTCCATTTCTCGTCGGTGAGACGCCAGAGCGCCCCGTCCCGCCCGATCCCCGCGTTGTTGACCAGGATGTGCAGCCCCCCGAACCGCTCCAGCACCCCGGTGACGAAGCGGTCCACGGAGTGCGATTCGCGCACGTCGCACGACTCGTGGTGGACGCGGACCTCGAGCTGCGCCACCTCGCGCGCAGTGCGCTCCGCCTCCCGCGCCATCTCCTCGCTGTCGTCGTACGAGTAGTAGTTGAAGGCGACGTGCACCCCGTGGCGGGCCAGCTCCAGGACAATGGCCCTCCCGATCCCTGTGGCTCCCCCGGTGACGATCGCGACCCGCCCCCGCAGCGAGCCCCCCGAGAGGAGCGGCCTGGGCTGGGGCTCCTCGGTGACCTCCTCCAGCAGCATCTCCACCGGGTCCGCGATGACGATCTCCTGCAGCTTCGTCGGAGGGGCGGGAGAGGCCACGGGACCGCCTCTCTCGGGATCGCGCGGCGAGGCTCCGGGAGAACGATGCGGCATGGACGGAGAGGTTGCGGTGATGGGCGGCACGGATGGACGCGCGCGGCGGAGATTGTACCTTCCCCCACCGCACCGGGCAAGCGCCCGCCGTCCGGACCGGCGCTGCCGGGGTCGAGCGGCGTCAGGGGTCCGGGAGCAGTTGTGGCCGGTCTGGCCGACTGGGGAAGCAACTTTTGCGCCCGCCCCCGGAGGGCCGGGGGGACGTGCTGCCGGCTCCGCGTCACGATTCCGTAACGGTACGCAGGGAGAAAGGTAACGCCTGCGGACCGGCACGCCGTCTGCGGGTCCGCCGTCCTTTCGAATTGCCGGCGCGGAGCATACCTTGTCGCGCCGGAGCGTCCCCGGACGTGGGGACGCAGCCGGCAGGATTCGCAGGCGCCTGGACGGTCACGATCCGTTCCCGTCCGTTACCATGCCCGAGCCAGGGAGCACCCGATGGGTCTCATTCCGCGCGACGAGAAGTTCTTCGACCTCTTTGCGGAGCTTGCGCACCGCCTCACCGAGTCCGCCGGCCTCGTCCACCGGCTATTCACCGAGCCGGCGCAGCTCGCCCAGCACGCCGCCGCCATCAAGGAGCTGGAGCACCAGGCCGACCACCTGACGCACGACGTGATCGACCGGATCGACCGCAGCTTCGTCACCCCCATCGACCGCGAGGACATCCACCTCCTGGCGTCGCGGCTGGACGACGTGATCGACCTGCTGGACGGCACCGCCCGGCGCGCGCAGATGTACCACATCACGGAGACGCGCGAGCCGGCGAGGCAGCTCTCCGAGGTGCTGATGCGCGCCGCCGCGGCCATCGAGGACGCGGTGGGCGGGATGAAGAAGCCCAGGCTGGTGGTGGAGCGGGCGCGGGAGCTGAAGAGGCTGGAGGAGGAGGGGGACGCCATCTACCACCAGGCGATCGGGGACCTGTTCCGCGGGACTCCCGACCCGCTGGAGGTGATCAAGTGGAAGGACCTGTACGAGCGGCTGGAGGACGCGCTGGACCAGTGCGAGGACGTGGCCAACGTGCTGGAGAGCATCTCCATCAAGAATAGCTGACCGTGATCACCTACATCCTCGTCATCGTAGCGGTCGCCTTCATCTTCGACTTCATCAACGGGTTCCACGACTCGGCGAACTCCATCGCCACGGTGGTCGGGACGCGCGTCCTGAGCCCGCTCACGGCGGTGGTCTGGGCAGCGTTCTTCAACTTTGCGGCCCTGTTCGTGTTCGGCACCGCGGTCGCGAAGGCGATCGGCAGCGGGATGATCGACCTGGACATCGTCACCCCGACGGTGATCCTGGGCGGGCTCATCGGCGCGATCACCTGGAACCTGATCACCTGGTACTACGGGATCCCCTCCAGCTCATCGCACGCCCTGATCGGCGGGTATGCGGGGGCGGCGGTGGCCAAGGCGGGGTGGCCGGCGATCGAGTGGGGGACCAAGTGGATCCAGACGCTGAGCTTCATCGTGATCTCACCCATGCTGGGAATGCTCTCGGGCTTCGCGCTGATGCTCGCGGTGCTCTGGATCTTCCACCGGACCCGCCCGAACAGGGTGGACCGGCTGTTCCGGAGCGCCCAGCTCATGAGCTCCGCCATGTTCTCGCTGTCGCACGGGGCCAACGACGCGCAGAAGACCATGGGGATCATCATGAGCCTCCTCCTGGCGTCGCAGGCCACGTTCGCGAACCAGCCGGGCTTCCTGCGGCACTTCTACGTCGCCGACGCGGACCACATTCCCTTCTGGATCAAGTTCGGAGCGCACTTCGCGATCGGGCTGGGGACCCTCTTCGGCGGCTGGAGGATCGTGCACACCATGGGGACGCGGATCACGCGGCTGCGGCCGGTCGGCGGCTTCTGCGCGGAGACGGGCGGCGCGATGACCATCTTCCTGGCCACGCACCTGGGGATCCCGGTGAGCACCACGCACACCATCACGGGCGCCATCGTCGGCGTCGGCGCCACGCAGCGGCTCTCCGCGGTCCGCTGGGGAATCGCCGGACGGATCGTGTGGGCGTGGGTCCTCACCATCCCGGCCTCCATGCTCATCGCGGCGGTCAGCTACTGGTTCCTGTCGCTCTTCACCTCGGTGTAGAGGCAGCGAGCCGAGCGCATCGAGGGGCCCCGGAGCGTTCCGGGGCCCTTCGTTTCGTCCAGGGGCGGCCAATCCGGGACTTCGATCAGTTAGTTGCGAACGAAGTCCACCCCTGGAACCACCGGGCGCTCCCCGACGGGTCCACAGCGCCGACGTACGTGGTGTTCGTCCAGCCGTAGCGGTAGCCGGACACCCGCTCCGCGGGCACCACGCTCCCTCCGGAGGTGAGCAGCGAGCCGGCGGCCGGGGTGAAGTCGGGCGCACCCGTGGCCAGGCTCAGGAAGAGCGACCCGGCCGAAGCCGCCTCCCGCATCCCGTTGGCGCCGAACACCGACTGCTTCCCGTACTGCGTGCTCGTCTCGGCGTCGTAGTTGACGGCGTTCCCGGCGAACACCAGGCTGCGCACATCGAGCCGCCCGGCGATCCGCTGCCGGTCGGTGAAGGCGTCGCGGACGTTCAGGCCGATCCCCTTCCACCGCGCCACCACGCCGTTGTAGAAGGTCCCCGCGGTGCCGCGGCGCAGCACCATCCCGTTCCCCTCGCTGGGCGTGATCTCCCGGCTGCCGACCAGGGTGAAGTTGGCGAAGACGGGCTGCGAGTACGGCTGGTTGGTCTCGCCGGCGGTCACCACGCACCCGCTCCCCGGCTGCGGGTCGCACCCGTCGCCCTCGAAGCCGCGGGGGTCGCTGGAGAGGGTCCCCGTCCCGGGGCGCGGGTCGAGCTGCCCGTTCTGGAAGGCGATCACGAACTGGTTGCGCCCCTGGTACCCCTCGGTCCAGTCGAAGTGGTCGTCGCCGGCCTGCACGGACACGAGGTAGCGCCCGTCCACCGCCCCGCCCCACCACTCGAAGCCGTCGTCCAGTCCCGCCAGCGTCTGCACGTACTCCAGCCGGGTCCCCCGCCCCACCGCGTACAGGGAGAGCGAGTTCAGCTCCTGGCCGGTGCCGGTGACGTCGTACCCCGCAAACTCGATGCGGACGTACCGGAGGCTCCCGCTGCTGTCGTTGTTGTCGGTCCCGGCGGCGTAGTTCTCCGCCACCGTCCCGGGAGGACCCTCGGTGCTGATGCCGGCGCCGGTCCGGTTGATGATCCCGTTGCCGATAATGACGATCCCGCCCCAGTCGCCCGGCCTGCGGTTCCCGGGAGCGCGCTGCGAGGTGAAGACGATCGGCCGGTCGGCGGTCCCCTCCGCTATGATCCGGGCCCCGCGCAGGATCCAGAGCGAGCTCCCCGGCGTGAGCGTGTCGCCGACGATCCGGGTCCCCGGCTGGATGGTCAGCGTGGCGCCGCCGGTCACCTTCACGTAGCCGCTGAGGACGTAGGTGGTCTCCGCGTGGAAGGTGCGGTCGGCGGTGATGTTCCCCGTGACGATCGCGCTGCCGGGAGGGACCGGGCACCCGGCGTCCACACCGGGCACGCAGTCCCGCACGGGGTCGCCACCGTCGCACGCGCCGAGAGCGGCCACGGCGCCGAGCAGGCTTATCCGGGAGAAGGAGCGCAGCTTCGAGTTCATCGATCGGTTTCCTTGTTGGCGGTTTCGGGCCCGGTCGCGAGGACCCGATCTCCTGCCCCCCCGGACGCGCGGAGGGGCACGAAGGAATCTTCGCGCCCCTCTGCGTTCGTCTCATGCCAGGTGTGTCACCAGGAGGTCACGATCCCGACCGGGTCCTATCAACGCCGCAGTGACACCCCCAGCGAGAAGGTCCGGCCGGCCGTGTAGCGGTGCCGCGTCACCGTCCCCTGCCTCAGCTCGTAGGGCGAGTCGAGGAGGTTCTTCGCGTCCAGCTTCAGCGTGGCTCCGCCGCCGGGGAGCGGGAGCCGGAGGCTCAGGTCCAGGATCCGGCGGGGGAGCTCGTAGGTGTCGGGGAGGCCGCCCGTCCCCACCTCCGCGATCCGCTTCCCCACGACGTTGTACAGGACCGCCGCGGTGCGGCCGGAGTCGCCCGCGTAGGTGAGCCCGGTGTTCACCACGTAGGGAGCCTGCCCGGCCATGGGTCGCCGGTCGTTGGTGATGGAGGCGATGCCCCGGTTCCCCACGGTGATCTCGCTGCGGATCAGCGACACGTTGGCGAAGAGGGCTATCGGCCGGAGGAACCCGGCGAGGGTGCCGAGCCCCTTCCGCGCCTCCAACTCTACCCCGTAGTTGAAGGCTCCCTCGGCGTTGACGAAGCTGACCGCGGAGGCCCCGGTGGTCTGGACCAGGATCCGCTCCAGCGGCCGGTCGAAGTCCTTGGCGAACACGGCGACGCTCAGCATCTCGTTGTCCGACGGGTACAGCTCCCAGCGGAGGTCGTAGTTGCGGATCAGGGCCCGCTGCAGGCCGGGGTTCCCGTAGGTGAGCACCCCGAGCACGTCGAAGTAGGTCACTTCCGACAGCTCACGGTACTCCGGCCGCGAGAGCGTCCGCGTGGCGGAGAGGCGCACTCGCTGGTTGCCCGCCGGATCCCAGTTCAGCGCCAGCGCCGGGAGGAGGTCGGTGTTCTCCAGGAGCGCGGACCGCGGCCGGCCCCCGTTCACCCCCACGGCGTCCACGGCGATGCGGTCCCACTCCACGCGCGCCCCGCCGACCAGGCGGAGCCGGGAGGAGAGCGGGTACTCCACTATGGCGTATCCGGCGGCAAGTTTCTCGGAGGCGGTGTAGAAGCCGCCGTTGATGTTCTGGCGCAGCGTCACCTTGGGATCCCCCGGATCGAAGAAGGCGCCGCCGAAGATCTCCTCGGCCGGGAGCGTCCGCTGCTCGTCGGTGAGGCCCCGGTTGAGCAGGTCGTACGCCCGGGCGTCCGAGTCGCGCTCGACGTTCCGGTACATCGCCCCCACCCTGATGCTCCCGGGGATCTCGCCACGGTCGAGCTGGAAGGTGTAGTTCACCTCCCCGGTGCGGGCCTGCTCGGACAGGTCGCTGAAGGTGCGGGTGGCCGATCGGGAGCGGTTCCCGAACCAGGCGAGCTCGCGCGGCTCCCCGGTGCGCGGGTCGATCTCCCGGGCGTAGGCCAGGTCGGAGCGGTCGGGCTCGTCGCGCTCCACGCCCGAGAGTGCGCCGCTCCAGTCCAGCTTATGGCGGTCGCCGAAGACGTGGCTCCCCCGGAGCTGGGTGGAGTAGATGCTGCGCTCCACGAAGCTGAGGCGGGTGACGTCGACCGGGACGCCGAACTCCTCCAGCGTCCCGGTGAGGCGGTTGGCCTCGTTGTCGGAGGTCCGGTCGTAGGTGTTGTTGAAGGAGACGCGGGCCCCCTCGCCGAGCTGGGCGCTCAGGTTCAGCACCCCACCCCAGAGCACGCTGGTGCGCCCGGTGCTCCCGGTGAACGCGTTGTAGGGCCGGGTCCCTCCCGCGGCGCCGCCCAGCGCCGCCAGCGCGCGCTCCTCGCCGCGGCGGACCTCCTGGCTCGCGGAGTAGCTGAGCGCGGCGATGTACCCCAGGGGGCGGCCGAGCACCTCACCCTGCCCGCCGAGGGATGCGCTGAGCGACCCGTTGGGACGCCCGGTGGCCTCCTTCGCGCTCCATGCGTTGCGGAAGGAGCGGAGCGCCTCGGAGATCCCGGCGAAGTCGTTCAGGTCGGCCCCTCCGGCGAGCGGCGCCGGGAGCGCGCGCTCGCTCCCGGCAAAGGCGAGCCACTCGGTGCCCGTGGCGGGCGCGGCGAGCACGCCCCGGAAGGTTGCGGCGTCGTTGATCCCGCCGGAGAGCGAGACGGAGAGGGTGCGTCGGGTGGGGAAGCTGCGGGTCCGGAGGTCGACCTGCGCGCCGCTGAAGTCGCCCGGGAGGTCGGGGGTGAAGGTCTTGGCCACGGCGATCCCGTCCAGGATCCCGGCGGGGAACAGGTCGAGCGGGACCACCCTGCGGTCGGGTTCGGGGCTGGGGAGGCGGGCGCCGTTGAGGGCGGTGGTGGAGTAGCGCTCCCCCAGGCCACGCACGAACACGTAGCGCCCGTCCTGCACGGTGACGCCGCTGACGCGCTGGACCACCTGCGCGGCGTCGGAGTCGGGGCCACGGGCGATCTGCTCGGCGCCGACCGTGTTGACCACGCCGACGGCGGCGCGCTGCTGCTCCAGCGCGCGGCTGACGGTGCCCCGGGCGGCGCCGGCGGTGACGGTGAGCCCCTCCAGCGCGTATTCCAGGGCTGCGAGCTTTACCTCCAGTCGAACGATGTCGGCGGCGGACACCTGCACTCCGGTGAGGGTCCGGGGGGCGTACCCCGTCATGGTGACGACGACGGACTGACTCGCGGTCGGCACCCGGGAGAGAGTGAAACGTCCGTCCACCCCGCTCACCGCCGCCAGCTCGCTTCCCTGCACCACCACTCGGGCGCCGACGAGCGCCGCGCCCGTGCCGGCATCCACTACACGGCCTTCGATCCGCCCGGTGTCGACCTGCGCCGCGAGCCCCGCGGGGAGCCCGAGGAGGAACAGGAGCCCGGCCAGGGCCGCTCTGAAGGATTGGATTCGCATCTCGTCTCGTACCTCGCGGGTTGGGCGGAGGGGCGGGCTGCCCCTCTGCGGGCCTCGCGGTGAACAATACGGGTGGATGGAATCGGGATGGAGCCGGATCCGTCACCACCGCGTAACGAGTGGGCGATACATGGATGACGGGGATGACGCATCCGGTGACACGGTGCTTCCACCGTGTCACCCGGGCAGCTCGGCATCGAGAAACTCCCGGGTCCCTGACGGCCCGGTCATCCGCAGCCAGACCGGACCTCCCGCGGGCGACACCTCGATGACGAACGTGAGGAAGGGACAGCACTTCCGCTCGTTCGTGATGAACCGCGCCAGGGAATCGATGGTGTCCGCGGGGAAGCGGAAGGCGTACCCGTCCATCAGTGCCTGCCGCTCCTCCGCGATGCTCCCGAACAGCTCCCTGGCGAGCGCGAAGTGAGCCGGGCGTTCCTCGGCCGGGATCGCACCTGGCACACAGGCTAGTGGGATCGTCTCCGTTGCCATGATCATCCCCTCTCAGTGAAGGACTTGGTTGCACTACCGAAGGAAACGCTACAACTTCAAGCTAGCTTGAAGTCAAGGAGCGTTATGGAAGAGCTGACCATAGGCGAGGTGGCGCGGCGGACAGGGCTCCGCACGTCCGCGCTCCGGTACTACGAGGAGGTAGGGATCCTGCCGGCGCCCAGGCGCCTCCATGGCCGGAGGCGCTACGACGCGGAGGTGCTCCGGGTGCTGGAGGTGATCCGCTTCGCGCGGCAGGCGGGGTTCACGCTGGAGGAGATCCGCACGCTCTTCCACGGCTTCGGCGCGGAGACGCCCCTCGGGGAGCGGTGGCAGGCGCTCGCGCAGGCCAAGCTGCTGGAGCTGGACGCGCTGATGGACCGGGCGCGGCGGATGCAGGAGGCAATCCGAAGGGGGATAGCGTGCGGATGCGTCCGGATCGAGGACTGCGCGCTTGCGGAACCGCGCGGGACGGGCGAGCCGGTCAGGGCAGTTCTGCCCTCGGCGCCTGTCGAGGTCGGGCCGCGGCGCGACCGCATGGCGGGTGCGCGCAGGGGGCTCGTGGCCGGCGTGCTGCGGTCGTCGGTGATCCGCCGCTTCCGCACAGTCGCAATCCGCTCCCGTCCCCTTTCCTTCCGCATCTCCGACCCCGTAGGTTAGCCGGAGATCCCGTCGGCCTCGTCCCCCCTCCGGCATCCCGAGTCATGCGATCGCTCCTCCTCGTGCTCGCGCTTCTCCTGGGCGGCATCCTGCTGCCCGGCTCCGTTGCTGCACAGCTTCTGGACGCGAAGGTGATCAGTCTGGAGGCGGCGAGGAGGATGGCGGACGCCGCGGAGGCCGAGGCGCGCCGCAACCGGTGGAACGTCGCCATCGCGATCGTGGACGCGGCCGGCGAGCTGATCCTCTTCCACCGGCTGGACGGGGTGCAGCCGGCGAGCCTGGACATCGCCGTGCAGAAGGCCAGGACCGCCGCCCGGTTCCGCCGCCCCACGAAGGCGCTCCAGGATGCGCTGGAGAACGGCAGGACCGCGCTGCTGGCCCTGGACGGCGTGCTCCCGCTGGAGGGCGGGATCCCTGTGGTGGTGGACGGACAGACCATCGGGGCCATCGGCGTCAGCGGCGTGACCTCGCAGCAGGATGCGCAGATCGCCCAGGCCGGCGTGAGCGCCCTGCGCCGCTGAGCCCCCGGTCAGGGCCCATGCCTGCCGCTCCGCCGGAGCTGGTCTTCCGCAGCAGGGTGAACCTCTGGATCGTGCTCATCCTCGCGGGGTTGCTCGGGTCCTTGCTCACGGGCGTTCTCCTGGCTCTCGCCGGCGACGAGCTGGAGGCGGGAATGGCCTTCGCGGTCTTGCTCGTCTACGTCGGGCTCGTCGTGGTCGTGGTCCTGCCGGTGCGCTACCTGCTCACCGGGGAGGACCTCGTCATCGAGCCGGACCTCGCGAGCCACCGCATCCCGTACTCCCGCATCGAGCGGGTCCGGCGCGCGCGGAACCCGCTCTACCTGGATGTCGGGTCGTTCGAGCGGATCGGCATCGAGTACCGGAAGGGACTCGGCAGGTACGCGGCGGTCGCCCCGGCCCACCCGCGGGCGTTCCTGGCCGCGCTGCGGGAGCGGGCGGGTCTCATGCCCCGTGGCGACGAGCTCCTCGGCGCGGAGCACCGCCCGTCTCACCCGGACTGACTCCCGCTCGCCCTCGTCGGGAGTGCCGAGCCCGCCTCCGGGAGCGGTATTTCCGCCGATCCGTCTACCCCCCCCAGAAGGAAGCCGGGCATGAGACTGCGTCCCGGCGCCGTCCGTCTTTCGCTCCCGCTCGTCCTCTGCGCGTGCGACACGCTCCCCCGCTCCGGCTCCCCGGGCACCCCGCCGTCGCGAGTGCCGCCCGCGGCCGCGGCTCGCCAGGCCGACACCTCGCGCGCGGAGGTCCGCCTGCTTCGCGGCCACGGCTGGACCCCGCTGCGGATCCTCGCCGAGGACTCTCTCCAGCTCCCCGTCCCCGCCACCCACTACCTCTCGACGAAGCGGTACCTGGAGGCCTCGGAGATGATCGGGCTGGACTTCTCCCGGTTCGCGGGCCGGAAGCTGCGGGTGGTCACGTACGGCGTGGAGGGCCGCTCGGCTCCGGAGGGGAGCGTCCGGGCGCACCTGCTCTACGACGGCCCCGAGGTGGTGGGAGCCTGGCTCTCGGTGGAGGACCGGACGCCGGGCATCTACTCCCTCGACGTCGATCCGTACTCGCTGTGAGTGACGGGCCGATCATCGTCCCGGGTCGCCCGATGGTCGCGAACCTTCACGGCTCCGACCCGTGAAACGGCTGCCCCGCTCCCTGCTGCTGTCCCTGCTATGCGACGCCGGGACGTGTGTGCGCTCCGACGAGCCGGACACGTAGGGACTGGACGCCGCGGGGTCGGGTACATCCGCGCGGGCGGCAGGCCTGCTGGGACTTTTCGATGGATTCCATCCGCCGGCACCCCGCGACTCGGTGCTGCCGGCGGCCTGGCGGCGGAGACTCGAGCTCGAACGTGGGGCGCGCGCGAGGGTCGATTCCTTCTGTACCCGCCCGACGGAGCCGTCCTGGGACGCTGGAAATGGGTCACTTCGGGAGTCAATTCCAACCGCATCCTCGTATGGAGATCCTCATCCTGCGCCATAGCGGCGGGAACCGGGCGAGCGTCGAGCCCGCCTTCGAGCGCCGATCGCTGCCGCCCGGTACCGTCGGCCGGGTGATCGGGCCGGGAGAATCGTACTGGGGAATGGGGTACGACGAGTGGAAGACCCATCTCGGGTCCACGATCGAGCTCCCGGCGGTCTCCGGAGCTTCACGGCCCCCTCACACGGTCGCCACCCGGATCGACCTGTCCGGTGACTGGAGGACCGAGGTCCCTCTCGTCGCTGACCCCGATCCGGGCTCCGAGTACGGCTACCACACCGGGGAGAAGCTGCGGCCCTGCACGCGGGAGCAGCTCATCGCCCAGTGCACGGCGATGCCTGCGACCCTGCTGGTCTGGACCCCCGACTCGTCCGGGATGGTGCCCCCGGAGTCCGTTCCCTTCCTGGTCGACGCCCTCGCGCGCGCCCGGCTGCGGCGGGCGCGGCGGGACCTGTGGTGGTGCTCCATCGGTCTGGTTGTCACGCTGACGGTCTACGTGGCATGGCTGCCCGCCTGGGTGTTTCGCTCGATGCTCGTGCTGTTCCCCGCCTTTCTCGCGGTCGGCCTCCTGGGCGCGATGTATGACTTCAGGGAGGCGCGGAGGACGGACGCCCGTGCCTTCCAAGACGCGCGGGCCTGGCACCGCCACGCGTCGTGGGTCAGGTCGCAGCCGCGACGCTACACCTATGCGCTTCTCGGGCTCCTGGCCCTGGTGTACCTCGCCCAGACGTTCGCCGGTAGGGAGGTGTCGATCGAACTGGCGGGGCTGTTGAAGCCCGCGGTGTGGAGCGGTGAGGCGTGGCGCCTCCTAACCGCCTCCCTCCTCCACGCCAACTTCTTTCACCTCTGGATGAACGGCGCCGCGCTGCTCGCCGTCGGGCACCTGGTGGAGGTGCACTCCCGTCGCGAACACCTGCCGCTCGTCTTCCTGGTTTCCGCCCTCACCGGGAGCGTCGCCAGCCTGGTTCTGTACCCGAACACCACGTCGGTGGGGGCGTCGGGAGGGTTGATGGGCGCAATCGGGCTCCTGCTCGTCGTGGGCTGGCGCCGCCGCGACTCGCTCCCTCCGGGGTTCGTGGGCACGGTGGTGTTCAGCATCGGCGCTACGGCCGCCCTGGGCCTGGTGGGGTACGCCGTGGTCGACAATGCGGCCCATCTCGGCGGGCTCACCGGCGGCGCGGCCCTGGGCCATCTCCTCGACCGGCGGGGGGTGCTGGATCCGGGGAAGTCCGCGAGGACCCGGGTGATCGGACTCCTCGCATTCGGGGTGCTGCTCGCCGGTGCCGCCACGGTGAGTGTCACCATCCACGGCCCGGACGCGGACCGGCGGCGCCAAGAGTTTCGACAGGAGCGGATCGAGCGCCTCCGGCCCGGCTAGAACGCCACCTGGAACTGGGCGCGGAAGCTCCCCTCGCGCTCCCCGCGCTCCGGCGACCACAGGTCGTAATTGAGCATGATCCGGTTGAGCGGGCCGAAGTAGAAGTTGACCCCGGGTGTGAACAGCGTGCCGCCCCCCGTCGCGCCTCCCTCCCCTCCGACGTCGGGATCGCCGTGGCTCACCCGGAGCACCGGCTCCACGTTCACCCTGCGCGGTCCGAGCGGCCGGGTGCGGTACCCGAGCCACCCCTGCACCCCCAGGAAGCGCGCGTCCACCGCAGGATTGAAATCCCCGTACGCCAGCTCCCCTACAACGTGCACGCCGGGCGCATAGGCGCCGTACTCCATGTCCAGCGCCCAGGCGGTCCCGGTGAACAGCTTCACCTCCTCCTCGGGCAGGCCCTCCGTCACCACGAAGTGCCTCCGGCTCCACGACGCCCCCACCCTGAGAGGCTTGGTCGGGCGCACCGCCGCCCGCGCGCCGAGCTGGTACGTCTCCTCCGCGCCCGCCTCGGCCCTCGCGGGGCCGTTGAAGACCCCCGCGGCGTACGAGAAGGTGCGCTCCGGGTCGCTCGACACCTGCACACCCACGTCGCGGTCGGCGTACCCGAGGCCGGCCACCAGGTTGTGCTCGTCCAGCGCGCCGGGAAGGCCGCGGATCCGCGCCCCCCGCTCGATGGGGAGCATGCGGGAGGAGCTGGTCGGAACGATGGTCCCGAAGGGCCGGTGCGCCTGCCCGGCGAGGAGCTGGAAGACCGGCGAGAAGCCGAACTTCACCCAGGCGTCCCGAAGCGACACCCGGCTCCCCGCGAACTCCGGCTGGATCCTGGCGCTCACCAGCTCGTTGACCCGGACGCTGGCCTCCAGCCGGACGCGCCGCAGCTCGAACTCGGTAGCGGGCTCGGTCTCCACGCTGGTGGTGTTGAACTGGGTCTGCACGCGCCCGTTGATGGAGACCTCGAGCGCGCTGGACCTGAAGACGACGGAGGGCGTCTCCTGCGCCCCCGCGGGCGCCCCCGCGAGGAGAAGGCCGAGCGCGAAGGCCGGCACTCCGCCCCGTGCCCGGAGATGGGAGCTGCCACGGTGATTCAACATCGCCGATCTTCCGTGAGCCGGTGAAAAAGGGACCGCCGTCCGGGGTGCGGACGGCGGTATTCTTCGGACGCTACAACCTCTACGAGATCCCGTCAACACGTGGCACGGGAGCGCGGGGG